>CAVHKB010000044.1:0-13593 GCA_963636305.1 Prevotella sp. P5-108 | reverse complement strand
TACATATCAGTATGATACAAAGACCGCCAAAAAGTTAACGCATCAGTAGTAATTGTTAATTATTAATTGTTAATTGCCCCCGCCGTCCATCCACCCAAACTCCTCATTCCCTAAACCCTAAATCATACCCCGCCTTTGGCACAGATTTTGCATTTCTAAACCCATATAAATATCAAACAATACAAAATGGATAACACTGTAGATATTCGTGAATTACAAGAACGCATCGAAAGAGAAAGTTCTTTCGTCGACGCGCTGACTATGGGTATGAATCAAGTGATTGTGGGACAAAAACACTTGATCGAAAGTTTATTGATTGGTCTGCTCAGCGACGGACATATTCTCTTGGAGGGTGTTCCCGGATTGGCTAAAACATTGGCAATCAAAACTCTTTCCGACCTCATCAAGGCTAACTTCTCCCGTATCCAATTCACTCCCGACTTGTTGCCTGCCGATGTCTTGGGTACACAGATATACTCTCAAAGAAATGAAGAGTTCCGTATAAAAAAAGGACCTATCTTTGCCAACTTCGTCCTTGCCGACGAAATAAACCGTGCGCCAGCCAAAGTACAATCGGCTCTTCTCGAAGCCATGCAGGAAAGGCAAATAACCATCGGAGAACAAACCTTCAAATTAGACGACCCCTTCCTTGTATTGGCTACCCAAAACCCAATAGAGCAAGAAGGTACCTATCCCCTGCCTGAAGCCCAAACCGACCGTTTTATGCTCAAAGTGGTGATAGGCTATCCTAAAAAAGAAGAAGAACAGCAAATCATACGGCAGAATATCGGCAGCGTGCAAAAACAGATTATGCCTATTCTCTCCACCGAAGATATACGCAAAGCACGACAAATTGTCAAAGAAGTATATCTTGACGAGAAAATTGAAAAGTATATCGTCGATATCGTATTCGCTACACGCTACCCCGAAACCTACGAATTAGACTCACTAAAGGGAATGATTCAATTCGGCGGCAGTCCTCGTGCAAGCATCAATCTTGCTTTGGCGGCACGCGCTTATGCGTTCATTCATCGACGCGGATATGTAGTTCCCGAAGATGTACGAGCCGTATGCTACGATGTTCTCCGACACCGTATAGGACTTACCTACGAAGCCGAAGCGCAGAATATGACCTCCGAAGATGTCATTACCGAAATCCTTAACAAAGTGCAGGTTCCTTAAGGAATAAAGAACAGAGTGCATGACCAACGAAGAGTTATTACTGAAAGTACGACGCATCGAAATCAAAACTCGAGGCTTGTCCCGAAATATCTTTGCCGGTGAATACCATAGCCAATTCAAAGGAAAGGGTATGACATTTTCCGAAGTGAGAGAATACCAACCCGGTGATGACGTACGCTCAATAGATTGGAATGTAACAGCACGACTCAACAAACCCTATATCAAAGTCTTCGAAGAAGAAAGGGAAATGACTGTTATGCTGCTCGTCGATGTGTCGGGCAGCCGTAACTTCGGTACAGTAAATCAAACAAAACGGGAAATGATGGCTGAAGTTGCAGCAACGCTCGCATTCTCCACCATCGAAAATAACGACAAAATCGGAGTTATTTTCTTCTCCGATAAAATAGAGAAATATATTCCCCCGAAAAAAGGACGGAAACATGTGCTGCATATCATACGCGAACTGATCGACTTCGAACCAGCATCAGCAGGTACGGATATCGCCAACTGCATACAGTATTTTGCCAATGCACAAAAGCGACGCTGTACTGCTTTCTTAATATCTGACTTCGATGTACCGCTACAGGGAAAGCAGGGAATTGCGGCTGCAGAAAAACCCCTGATAATCGCATCCGAGAAACACGACCTTTCCGCCATACAGATATACGACTGCCGCGATGCTTCAATACCCGATGTAGGACTACTCAAGGTAAAAGATGCGGAAACAGGAAAAAGAATATGGGTAGATACTTCCGTCAAGGCTGTACGCGACGACTATGCTCAGCAGTGGGATATGCAACAGAACGCTTGGCATACCATATTCACGAAATTAGGCGTGAGAAATGTTAGCATCCGTACCGAAGAAGATTATGTCAAAGGACTGATAAAGTTATTCAGAATATAAATTGTCTATGAGCCTTTCTTTGTTGATATTAAGCATCGTGGTGAGTGCAACCATCGACTCCACTGAATTGAAGATAGGAGACCAGACACAACTGCATCTGTCAGCAACACTTGCACCGTCCGAACAACTGCAGTTCCCCCAATATGGCGCAACGCTTGTAGATGGATTGGAAATAGTAAAACAATCACCCAAAGATACCCTGCGGCAGGAAAACGGGAACATAACAGTTAAGCAGGACCTTACTCTCACTGCTTTCAAAGATTCATTGTTCCTCATACCTTCTATCCCGTTTATATGCGACTCCGATACGGTTTACACCAATCCACTGTCCCTGAACATCATACAGCCCTTTGTCATAGATACCGCCGACAATGCTATCACCGACATCAAACCTGTCTATAAAGCACCTATTTGGTGGTGGGGAATAATGCGCTGGGTACTGCTGGCATTAGTTGTTATAGGTATCGCTGTCGGTTTGTATTACCTGATTCGTTTCCTGCATAAACGCAGAACGCAGCAAAATGCAACCCCGGCAATACCGGAAGATATACGACCTGCAGAGGAAATCGCATTGGAAAGACTTAATGAAATAAAGGAACAGAAAATTTGGCAACAGGGGCGTACTAAGGACTACTATACCGAACTGACTGACACACTGCGCGACTATATGGACCGACGCTTCGATATAACTACACAGGAGAATACTTCTGCCGAGATACTTGCAAAAACCAAGCAATTCATTGGGAAAGAGATTTATACATCCCTCAAACAAGCACTGATGCTCGCAGATCTTGTCAAGTTCGCAAAATGGATACCGCAACCTGAAGAGAACGAACAGGCATTACGCTTCGCCTATCGCTTCGTAGAACAAACAACACCGGTTGAAACAGATAACAACATCGATACTGTCAACAACAACGATTCCAACTCAAAAGCATGACCTTTCAAAATCCATATTATCTCTTTCTCCTGCTCCTACTGCTGCCGATAGTTTTTTGGTATATCTGGGAAATGCACAAAAACGATGCAAGTCTGCAATTGTCTTCAACCTGCTCCCTGCAGCGAAGACGCACTCTGCGAATCTACTTGCTGCATATACCCTTCGTCCTGTTAGTAAGCACAATCATACTACTTGTCATCGCATTGGCACGCCCGCAACTTACTGACAAAATGCGACAGGAATCAACCGAAGGTATAGATATAATGATGGTTGTCGACATATCAGGTACTATGCAAGCCGAAGATCTGCGCCCGAATCGTTTAGAGGCGGCTAAAACAGTTGCGTGCGACTTTATTAACAACCGCCCAGATGATAACATAGGACTTGTAGTCTTCGCTGGAGAAAGTTTCACGCAATGTCCTATGACAACCGACCATAATGTATTGATCAACCTTTTCAGTGCCGTACAGTTCGGTATGATTGATGATGGTACGGCAATAGGATTGGGCATCGCTAATGCTGTCAACCGTATGAAAGACTCCAAAACAAAATCTAAGGTAATCATATTGCTGACCGATGGCTCTAATAACAGAGGTGATATTGACCCGACCACTGCTGCGGAGATCGCTAAAACTTATGGCATCCGTATTTATGCCATTGGCGTAGGTAGTTACGGCAAATCTCGTGTACCCGTCCAAACACCGTTAGGAAAGCAATATGTCGAAATAGAAAATGAGTTCGACGAAAATACACTCAAACAGATTGCTCAAGCAACCGATGGGGCTTACTTCCGCGCTACTGACAACCAGAAACTGCAAGCAATCTACCAACAAATCGACCAAATGGAAAAAACAAAAATGCAGGTACGCGAATACGCCAAACGAAGCGAAAACTTCCTTCCTTTCTTGTGGGCTGCATTGGGATGCCTTCTTGGTGCTATCCTGCTCCGTTATGTCGTTCTACGAACTATAAGCAACTGACCGATATGTTCCGTTTCGCAAACATACAAGCATTGTGGCTCCTGCTGTTGATACCCGTACTGACAGTAGTATTCATTCTTGTCACACACCATAAACATAAGCAACTGCAAGCATTGGGCGACGAACAACTCATAAAGAACCTTATGCCGAACGCCTCAAGAGTACGCCCGGTACTTAAATTCTGCTTGAATATGTTGGCGTTGCTATTCCTTATACTCTCCATAGCACGACCGCAATACGGAGAAAAAGAGGAAATACAAAAACGCAACGGTATCAAAGTGATGTTCGCTTTGGATGTAAGCAACTCTATGTTGGCGGAAGATGTTGCACCGAATCGTTTGGAAAGAGCAAAGCAGATATTCTCTAAACTGATTGATAATATGCAGGACGATAAAGTGGGATTAGTAGTATTCGCAGGCGAGGCATTCACGCAGTTGCCTATTACTTGCGACTATGTGTCTGCCAAGATGTTTCTGCAGTCCATCAGTCCTGAACTGATCAAAACGCAAGGAACAGTCATCGGACGGGCATTGCAGACATCTATGCAAGCCTTTGGAGAAAAAGACGATGCTTCACGGGTCATTATACTTATTACGGACGGCGAAGACCACGACGATAATGCAGAAGCCATCGCACAACAAATCAAAGAACAAGGTGTCGAGATAATTGTAGTAGGTATAGGCAAACCCGAAGGCTCACCAATACCTGTACCGGGTACAACTGGTTTCCGCAAAGACCGACAAGGGAATGTTGTCGTATCGAAACTGAATGAAGAAATGTGCCAATCAATAGCGAAAGCAGGTGGTGGTATCTATGTACGATGCGATAATACCAATACTGCCAAACGCGTCATAGAAAACAGACTGAATGATTTGGCAACTACCGAATTAGAGGCAAAAGTACTAACCAATTACAACGAACAGTACCAGACATTTGTAGCGATTGCCCTACTGATTTTAATAGTCGATTTCTTTATCTTCAATCGAAAGAACAAACGACTTAGTCAGATGAATATCTTTGGAGAGAAGCGCAATAACACCAACACCCTATGAAACGCAAAAATATACTATTATACATCGCTCTGTTCATTCTGCCTGCATTGGGGTATGCTCAAAAAGAGAGTACAGATGTAAGGAGGGGTAATAATGCCTATAAAAAAGAAAACTTTGTGGACGCAGAGGTGAACTACCGCAAAGGAATTGATAAAAATGCAGAGGCTTTTGAGGCACATTTCAACCTCGGTAATGCTTTGTTCCGACAAGAGAAATATGCCGATGCCATTGAACAGTATCAAGAAGCGAGTCACTATACAAAAGACGATAAACAAAAACAATCGGCAATCAATCACAATATCGGTAATGCACACTTTGCCCAACAACAGTATTCCGAGGCTATAGAGGCGTACAAACAATCGCTAAAGGACAATCCCAGCGACGATGATACTCGCTATAATCTTGTCAAAGCGATGCAATATCTGCAGCAACAGCAACAACAAAACCAAAATCAAAATCAACAGCAGCAACAGCAACAAAACCAACAACAACAGCAGCAGCAACAAGAACAACAGCAGCAACAGCAACAACAAGAACAACCCGACATAGATAAAGAAACAGCCGAACAACTACTGCAAGCCCTTGAACAAGATGAGCAGGAAACTCAAGAGAAGGTTAAACGACAAGAGGCGCAAGGGGGCAGGAAGTTGGAAAAAGATTGGTAACGATAATCGACAACAGAAGTATGAAGAAATCATTGAGTATATTCCTATATCTTACATTGATAGTATCTACGGTCTTTGCTGAAGATATCGAGTTCCGTGCATCTGCACCTGCACAAGTGATATCGGGTAAACCATTTCAAATTACTTATACTGTCAACCAAGATGGTCGTGACTTGCGTATTCCGGAATTCGAAGTATTTGATATCTTGGCAGGACCATACACAAGTACAAGTCATAGCACCCAATGGGTTAACGGCAAACGAACTTCTTCCTACACAAAAACATTTACCTATACACTGTCAGCCAACAAAGAAGGTACTTTCTCCGTACGCCCTGCTACTATTCGGATAGACAAGGAAACTTATACCTCCAACGGACTGAAAATAACCGTCCTTCCTCCTGACCAAACACCTGCTGACAATAGTGCTGCAGGTAACTCGCAATCTCAATCAGCCGTTAGTGCTTCTTCCGACAATGACATTAACAGCGATATATTTATCCGCACCATTGTAAGCAAGACGAAGGTACATGAACAAGAGTGTATTCTGCTCTCCTATAAACTATACTTTGTCGGAGTAGATGTTGCGCAATTTACTAATAATACCAATATACCTGAGTTCAAAGGCTTTTTGAAGCAGGAAATAGAGTTGGGCGATATTCAAACCGAGTTGGAACATTACAATAACCGCAATTATCAAACGGCAGTACTATATCAAACGCTGCTTTATCCGCAGCACAGTGGTACTATAAAAATCGAACCTGCTTCGTTCGAGGCTGTTCTACGCGTGCGAAATCGCGTACAGACTCATAGTATATTCAATAGTTTTTTTGACACCTATTCTAATGTTACCAGAAAACTAAAGTCTCCTGGTGTATCTATCAATGTGGATGCTTTACCCAAAGGTAAACCAAAATCCTTTTCAGGTGGAGTGGGACAATTTCAGATTACCTCTTCTCTTACTACCGACCAACTACATACCAATGAAGCAGTTACTTTGCGCCTTGAAATAAAAGGTAATGGTAATTTGAAGTTACTTAAAACGCCTTCGGTAGAATGGCCGGAGGGCTTTGAAGTATATGACCCGAAAGTAACGAACAACTTCAAGACAACGGTGAATGGTACATCAGGCACCAAAACTATAGAGTATCTTGCTATATCGCGCGCTTCTGGAGACTTTACTATTCCTGCTATAGAGTTCTCTTATTTTGATACCCAAAGCGATACTTACAAGGTTCTTTCTACGCCCGAATATACTCTGCATGTCCAACGAAGTGCGGGAGATGCCAATAGTTCCGTCGTTGTAGGTAATCATACAGAGAAAGAGAATATCAAACAACTGAATTCCGATATTCGCTATATATACACAGGTGGATTGCCCGATGCAAAGAAGACAGTGTTACATTTTGGTGACCTTGTATTTTGGTTGTGCTATCTTGTTCCATTGCTTTTTGCCATGATATTGTTTGTTATCTTCCACAGACAAATACGGGAGAACGCCGATTTGGTTAAAGTACGATACAAGAAAGCCAATAAAACAGCACAGCGTCGATTACGCAAGGCAAAGGGTTTGATGACAGAAGGTAACAGGGAGCAGTTCTATGAAGAGATAGAACGAGCAGCGTGGACTTATTTAAGTGACCGCCTTTCTATTCCTACGGCAGATCTTAATAAAGAGAATATATCACAGATATTGAGTCGAAAGGGCGTTGCAGATGATGTGATAAAGCAGGTGTTGTCGTTGCTCTCTGATGCAGAGTTCGCTCGTTATGCACCCGCTGCAACAGGCTATAAGATGCAGGATATATACCAAGCGACTATACAACTGATAGATCAATTAGAAACATGCAAACTATAGGTATGAAAAAGAGAATTCTTATCATCATCAATATAATATGCTTGTCGGTTCTTTCATACGGGCAGGAACCGTTGACAGAGGCACGGGCATTCTACGATGCGGGAGAGTACGCAGAAGCCATTGCGTTGTATGATTCTTTGTTGGCAGTGAATCCGTCTGCCGAATTAGAATATAACATAGCCAATGCCTACTATAAGGCAGGTGAGATAGGCAGTAGTATCTTGCACTATGAACGTGCGCTTAGAATCCGTCCCTCTTATTCTGATGCGAAGTACAATCTAAAGATTGCCCAGCAACGAATTGTTGACGACCTTAAGAACGACAATGAAACTCTTTTGTCGGTGTGGATTATGTTTGTTATTCGTTCTTTGACGGAACAAGATTGGATTATCTTCAGTTTGATAACATTCTTTCTATTTCTAATAGGCGTTATTACTTTTTCTTTTGTACGCTCTGTCCCTGTTCGCAAGACGGGTTTTTATGTAGCGTGCGTTGCTATTCTGTTCAGTATAACGACCTTTATTTTTGCAGGTGTAGAGCATAAAGAGAACAGGGAGCAACGAGATGCCATTGTTATGCAGAGTATTGTCAGTGTGAAAAGCAGTCCGGATAAATCAGGTACTGATATTTTCGTGTTGCACGAAGGAACGAAGGTGCATATACGCTCTGTCTTGTCAGATTGGGCTGAAATACAAGTATCTGATAATGTAGGTTGGATACGGCAATCTTGCATAGAGCGAATATAATGCAATTGACAATATCTATCTTTCTTATGATAGCCTCTGTATGGAGCAGCGTCATCTATGCAGACGAGCAGATACTATTGGCTATCAACGAAGCCAATACGCTGTTTTTAGACAGGTTCCTATGGAATATATCCGTGCCTGCTACATGGATACCTCTCTATGTAGTGCTGACACTATGTATTGTCAGGCGTTATAGGAAGCAAAGTCTATGGATAATGCTTGCATTTGCGGTGTGTGTAGGCTTGTCGGATTATGTTTCTTCGGGTATTATTAAGAATCTTGTTGCACGACCTCGCCCGACCCATACTGCAGGCATTGAAGATATGTTGCATATCGTGAATAACTATTACGGCGGTCTGTACGGATTCGTATCTTCGCATGCAGCAAATACATTGTGCTGCGCTCTTTTGTTCTCTCTTGTGTGGAGGAATAAAATTTCTACTATCAGCCTATGTGTATGGACGGTGTTAGTATGTTGGTCGCGTATGTATTTAGGGGCGCATTATCCCTTGGATATAGTTGGAGGGTTGCTTGTTGGAACCGCTCTCGCTTTAGCAGGTTATTTTTGTTTAAGAAAGAAGAAAGATCTATTAGTGACTCATGGAAGTGAGTACCCTGCAATATACAACTGGTTACCTTGCATTACATTGGTTGTAACCCTTGTGATATGTTGTTTGGTGTAGCAGCACTGTCGGAAGGTGGCAACGGGCGTCGAAAGACAGGTACACAACGCTTGTGATTCCCATCATTGAGTTGGCAATTCATATATTGGTCGTATTGTTCTTTGGTCAATACACCTTTGAACTCTGCCATTTTCAGGTGAATGCGTTCTATCATTTCCGCCCGTGTGTTAGAGGTGCGGCGTGCTTTGGCATATTTAAGGTTGATTTGATATATAGTATCTCTTTGTGCTTGTGACAAGTTCAGTTCGTCTTGCATCATTTCAGTCTGCTTTTCTGCTTCTTCCTCTGCTGTATGCAGGTGCATAGGTTTAGGTTGTGCCATCAATACACACACACTCATACATACTAAAGAGAGGAATGCTACAAACCATTTCATACTTGTTTCTATTTGGCTTTATTCATTTTGCCAACAGAAATACAAACTTCATACCAAACACGAGTGTTTTTGGAGAAGGCTATGTAGTCGTCTTTTTGAAAGTGTGTGGAAGCAACGGATATGTACTATCTGAGATTAGGGTCACAAGTGAGGTCCACATTTAGTTTGCGGAACACTTTTTTATCGACATCAGATAGCATTACCGTGGAGTGTACTTTGCAGCCAGACAGAAGGGGTAATGCAGCAAGTGTTTTGCGGCATTTGTCGTCGTGTAGTGAAAGGACGGACAGAGTGATTAGTACCTCGTCGGTATGCAGGCATGGATTTTTACCTTTCAGATAGGCTATTTTTGTGTGTTGAATAGGGCTAATCAGTTCTTGGGGTATGAGGTCTATGTCGTGGTTGATTCCTGCCAAGTGCTTAGTTGCATTGAGTAGCAGAGCAGCAGACGAGCCTAATAGTTCGCTTTGATGAGCAGTAATGACAGTACCATCGTGCAATTCTATGGCAGCGGAGGCTATACCAAGCAGTTGCTCTTTTACTTCTTTTGCGGCAACTGTTACTCTTCTGTAAGCACTGTTGATGCCTACTTGCTTGAATAGCAGGACTATTTTCTTGACGGCTTGTTCGGTGCCTGTTCCTATAGCCAACTCATTGAGTGCGGCGTAATATCTACTAATGATTTCTTGTTTAGCCGCCTCTACACATACGGCATCGTCAGTTATACAGAAGCCTACCATATTTACGCCCATATCTGTGGGAGATTTGTAGGGATTGTAGCCGTATATACTTGTGAATAGTGTATCGAGGACGGGGAATGCTTCGATGTCGCGGTTATAATTGACCGCCGTTTTACCATACGACTCTAAATGATAGGGGTCGATCATATTGACATCGTTCAAATCTGCGGTTGCCGCTTCATACGCCAAGTTGATAGGATGCTTTAGGGGTAGATTCCATACGGGAAAAGTTTCGAATTTGGCATATCCGACATCTCTTCCCCGTTGGTGTTCGTTGTATAGTTGCGACAAGCAAACTGCCATCTTCCCACTACCAGGTCCTGGTGCAGTAACGACTACGAGAGGTCGTGTGGTCGCGATATAGTCGTTCTTCCCATATCCTTGTTCTGATGCGATTAGTTCCACATTGTGCGGATATCCCTCGATGGTATAATGGTAGTAGGTTTTGATATTCTTGCGCTCTAACCGTTGTCTGTAGATATTAGCGGAGTGCTGACCATGATAGTGCGTGATGACAACGGAGGACACAAGAAAACCCCGTGAAGTGAGTTCGTCGTAAAGACGCAGTACATCCTCGTCATAAGTGATTCCGAGATCTTGCCGTATTTTATTTTTTTCGATGTCCAGAGCAGAGATGGCAATGACAATTTCGAGCGAGTCAGCCAGACAGGTTAACATTGCTAACTTGCTATCAGGTTTGAAGCCAGGCAGTACTCTACTTGCGTGATAATCGTCGAACAGTTTTCCTCCCATTTCGAGATAGAGTTTATTGCCTAAACGGGCGATACGCTCACGAATGTGTTGCGATTGAACACGGATGTATTTTTCATTGTCGAATCCGATTGTCATATATTTGAAGTGTTTATTCTATGTAAAGTTATGCAAAAACAGAGTATTCCGCAAGGACGGAGAGTTAGAGGTTTGAGGTGCAGGAAAGGTGGCAGAAACGGCGTTTGCTGTTGCCAGGTATGCCGTGCTTATTGTTCGGGTTTCTTTTTGGCTTTAGGCAGGGTGATATGCCAGTTGTAGAAAGCAGGTGCTTTCGTTTTTAGACGGGTGAACGCATAATAGAGTAGGGGGACACAAACAATGGACAGGCATGCTCCTGCGAATATGTCAGCCAGGAAATGCTGTGACAGATAGATGCGAGAATATGCGCCTATGAATGCAGCCAAGAAGCAGAGTATTTGTATGCCGTATTTTGCGATGTCCGACAGTCTTTGACTTCGGCAACAGAATATGGATATGACAAAGAAGAGCGTCACAAATGTTGCTGTGTGTCCTGAAGGGAAACTGTTAGAGAAATGCATTCTGACACCATCGACAAGCGGTAGTGCGTCGGGGTTGTTGAGTATGTCGAAGACCGTTGCAGGTCTTGGTGCTGCAACGATGCGCTTTATTATCTGTACGATGAGTCCTATGCCCAACTCACCACTGAGTACGAACAATGCATCGCCGACCTTATAGAACAGGAGCGCGACTGCTACGATATAGATTGCAAATTCTGCTATTTTTGTATAGTATCGGAAGAATACATCCAAGGCGGGTGTATGGTAGGAGTTGAGCAGAAGGTGCAGCGGTTGTTGGGGAACGGTGGCAAGCAGGTAGCCCATTGCACCGATTAACAGGAGTGAGAGTGAGATGAAGAGTATATTTTGTTGCAGTATTTGTTTCATCAGCGGTATTTTTTTCGACAAGTTTTACATACTCCGTACACGGAGAGAGAGAAATTGGACATATTGAAATTGTTGAAAGGTCTTTCCTGCAAGATGTTTTCTACGGCTTTGTCTCTGAACTCGACCTGTCGTCCGCATCGTACGCAAGTGAAGTACATGGTAGATTTGTGCGTCAGTACCATAGTGTACTCGATTGTTTTCACCTGCTTTGCTTGAGGCTGTCGGCGCAGTATGTTGCAGTTGCACAAGAGGGTCAGTGTATTGTAAGCCGTAGCGACACTGATAGGCATGGAAGCGGGAAGGTCCTGCAGAAGGTGTTCTGCCGTAAACCACCCTTTGTATGCACATACTTGCTTGAGAATAGCAAGTCTCTCGGGTGTACAACGCAGGTTATTTTCTTTGAGGTAGCGACGCAGCAATTCGGAAGATGTATTGAACAAATCTTCCTGTTTTGCGGGAGCGTGGAGTCTTCCTTTTTCTTTGTTTATGCTATTGTGTTGCGCCATATCTACGATTAGATAGAACCGATGTAGGCACGGCGGCGTTTGTGTTGTTTTTTGTCGAAGTATTCCCAATTGGCTTGATTTTTAGCGTTTGTCTCCATAATAGAGGTTGTTTCTACACGCTTGATGCCATATTGTTTGAAGTAGGGGATTTGGTCGACGATAATAAGGCTGTTCACTCCTCTGTTTTGGTAGTCGGGTCGTACCGCAATGAGCAGTAGGTCGAAGACTTCCATTTTTTTCGCTTTCAGTGCTTTGATGATATGATACCACCCGAATGGGAATAACTTTCCGTTACAACGCTTCAATGCTTCGGAAATGTCGGGCATACCTACACCGACTGCGACTACTTCGTCTTTTTCGTTTACGACAATGGTAACAAAGTCGAAGTTGACTAACGGGAAATACATTTCGCAATAGTATTTCTTTTGGTTAGGCGTGAGCGGTTGGAAGTTATAAAGACTTTGGTATGCCGCGTCAATTACATCGAAATAAGTGAATCCGTATTTTCGTTTCAGTTCCCGTACACTACGCACCTTGTCAACTCGAACATGACTTCGTTCTGCAGCGATTTTGGACATTCGTTCCAACCTTTCTGGAATGCTGTCGGGAGGTGTGATTTGGAATTCTATCCAGTCGTTTTCTTTCTTTAAGCCGTATGCTTCCATGTGCTTCTCATAATAGGGATAGTTATAGAGGGAAGCCATAGGAGCGAGGTATTCGAAGCCTTCGATGAGCAGTCCTTCGTGGTCGAAATCAGTGAAACCTACCGGTCCATTGATAGCGTCCATTCCTTTGCTTTTGCCGTATTGTGCGACAGCGTCCAATAGTGCTTTTGATACTTCGAGGTCGTCGATAAAATCGATCCAGCCGAATCGTACATGGTTGACATTCCATTGTTTGTTGGCAGCATAGTTGATTATACCTGCGATGCGCCCTACAATTTTATCGTCCCGATAGGCGAGGAAGAGTTTTTTTTCGCAGACCTCAAAAGCGGGGTTTTTCTTTTCATTGAAAGTGTTCAGTTCATCGAAGAGGAGTGAAGGACAGTAGTTAGGGCAATCTTTGTATAAATCGTTCCCGAACTGAATAAATTTACAGATATCTTTTTTAGAAGTGATTTCTTTTATCTCTATAGCCATAAGTATATAGATTCTAAATATGAATTTTTTGTTAAGATAAATGTGCTGCAAAAGTAGTTTTTTTTTTTGAAAGTTGCAAATATGGGGGTGTATGGTTTGGAGGGGAACATATTGTTTGTCTTTTGAAGGGGAGTTGAGAGCCATAGCA
>CAVHKB010000043.1:0-13629 GCA_963636305.1 Prevotella sp. P5-108 | reverse complement strand
GCCGTAAACCGTGTAACGAAAGTAACTAAAGGTGGTCGTACATTTACTTTTGCTGCTATTGTTGTTGTCGGAGACGGAAATGGAATTATAGGTTGGGGGCTTGGTAAGGCAGGTGAAGTGACAGCTGCCATTGCTAAAGGAGCAGAAGCGGCCAAGAAAAATCTCGTCCAAGTTCCAATTCTTAAAGGAACTATTCCTCATGAACAAAACGCCAAGTTCGGTGGGGCTCAAGTTTATTTGCAACCAGCATCACCTGGTACTGGAGTGAAAGCAGGGGGGGCAATGCGTGCTGTCCTTGAAAGCGTTGGTATAACTGATGTTTTAGCAAAGGCCAAAGGGTCTTCTAATCCACATAATTTAGTTAAGGCAACTATATTAGCACTTTCTGAAATGCGTGATGCTAATATGGTTGCTGAAAATCGTGGGGTTTCGCTTTCTACAGTGTTTAATGGATAAATTATTCTTGTATGGCAACTATTAAAATACAACAAGTACGAAGCGTGATCAACTGCCAGAAAGTGCAGAAAACTACTATGAAAGCACTTGGATTGCATAAAATGAATGCAGTTGTTGAACACGAAACGACGCCTGCCATCCTTGGTATGGTTAAAAAGGTAAAACATTTAGTAAAGGTAATTAACTGATGAATTGAAGCGTTGAGCAAGGTTTTTAATTTTAATACCATATCATATAAGTAATCTTGCCATCGCTTGAAAATATTTCTTATTATGGAATTGAATAATTTAAATCCTGCTATTGGTTCTGTAAGATATCGGAAACGTATTGGACGTGGTGCCGGTTCTGGTTTAGGGGGAACTTCTACTCGTGGTCATAAAGGTGCGAAGTCACGTTCTGGTTATTCTAAAAAGATTGGCTTTGAAGGAGGTCAGATGCCTATTCAACGCCGTTTACCTAAATTTGGGTTCAAAAATATCAATCGTATAGAATACAAGGCAATAAACATTTCTGTTCTTCAATCACTTGCTGAAAATCAGAAATTTAAAAAGATCGGGTTAGAGGAGTTATTGAAAGCAGGTCTTATCAACAAATCTATGTTGGTTAAGATATTAGGTGATGGTACTTTAACTGCAAATTTGACAGTTGAAGCACACGCATTCTCGAAAAAAGCTGAAGAAGTCATTATTGCAGCTGGTGGCACCATCGTAAAACTATGACAGAATGAAGAAATTCATAGAAACAATTCGAAATATTTGGAAGATAGAAGATCTTCGTAATCGATTGCTTACAACATTCTTGTTCGTTTTGATTTACCGTTTTGGTTCTTTTATAGTTCTTCCTGGTATAGATCCTAATGCACTAACAGAATTAGAGAAGCAAACGAGTGGAGGCTTAATGGCATTGCTTGATATGTTCTCTGGAGGAGCATTCGCAAATGCTTCCATCTTTGCATTGGGCATAATGCCGTATATCTCGGCTTCTATTATCATCCAATTGTTGACGATGGTTGTCCCTTATTTCCAGAAAATGCAACGTGAGGGAGAGAGTGGTCGGAATAGAATGAATCAGATTACTCGTTATCTTACTGTTGCTATTCTTCTGCTACAAGGACCTTCTTATTTGGTTAACTTGTCTGTTCAGATGCATAGTGCCGGCTCTTCATTAGCAATAGGTTTCAATTGGTTTACAATCTCTTCTGTGATTATTCTCTGTGCTGGTTCTATGTTTGTGATGTGGTTAGGAGAACGCATTACAGACAAAGGAATAGGTAACGGAATTTCTTTCATTATTCTTATTGGTATAATTGCTCGTTTTCCAAGTGCAATTATACAAGAGTTCTCATCACGCCTAAATGAAGCAGGTGGTGGTTTGATTGTATTTATTGCAGAAATACTTTTACTCTTATTTGTTTTTGCAGTAGCAATTTTATTGGTACAAGGTACACGTAAGATTCCTGTACAATATGCAAAACGTATTGTAGGTAATAAGCAATATGGCGGCGTACGCCAATTTATTCCCCTTAAGGTAAATGCTGCAAATGTGATGCCTATCATTTTTGCACAAGCAATTATGTTTATTCCTATTGCTATTGTAGGATTTAGCACCGATGGTAGTGGCGCATTTGTTCGTGCATTTAGTGATAATACATCCGTATGGTATAATGTAGTATTTGCACTATTGATAATACTATTCACCTATTTCTATACAGCAATTATTATTAATCCGACTCAAATGGCAGAGGATTTGAAACGTAATAATGGTTTTATCCCTGGCGTTAAGCCTGGGAAGAAGACTGCGGAATATATTGATACGATTATGTCTCGTATTACGTTACCAGGTTCTATATTTCTGGCTATTGTTGCAATTCTTCCTGCATTTGCAAGCCTTTGCGGGGTAAGTCGTGGTTTTTCCCAATTCTTCGGTGGAACATCATTACTTATTATGGTAGGTGTTATCTTGGATACATTGCAACAAATAGAGAGTCACCTTCTTATGCGCCACTATGATGGTTTTTTTGAGTCAGGTATGCGTGTGAAGGGCAGGTCTAATGCGATGGCTTATTAATTTATAACAAATGATTTTTCTCAAGACAGATGAGGAAATAGAGTTGATGCGAGATAGCAATCTGCTTTTAGGAAAGACTTTAGCGGAAGTGGCTAAAGTTATTGCTCCTGGAGTAACCACAAAACAATTGGATAAGATTGCTTACGAATATATCTGCGATAATGGAGGGATACCAAGTTGTTTAGGGTATGAGGGTTTTCCCGCGACCTTATGTACATCTGTTAATGAGCAAGTGGTACATGGCATTCCATCAGATGATGTAGTGCTTAAAGAAGGAGATATTGTATCTATAGATACTTGTGTGTTAAAAAATGGATTTCATAGTGACTCTGCCTATACCTTTCCCGTAGGAGAGATAAGTGACGAGATACAACATCTTTTGGATACCACAAAAAAATCTCTCTATGCAGGTATTTCCCAAGTTATAGCAGGACATCGTCTAGGAGATATAGGTTATACTATACAAAACTATTGCGAAGCACAGGGTTATTCTGTTGTTCGTGAGTTCGTAGGACATGGTATAGGTCGTGATATGCACGAGCAGCCAGAAGTCCCCAATTATGGGAAAAAGGGGAATGGCATTGTCTTAAAAGAGGGAATGGTATTAGCCATAGAGCCAATGATTTGTATGGGGCGACGCAACTTGATTATAGCAAATGATGGTTGGACTACTCGTACTGCTGATCGTAAGCCTGCCGCCCATTATGAATTATCTGTTGCTGTTCGCAAAGGGAAGGCAGATATATTATCAACCTTCGACTTTATTCAAGATGTTTTGAAAGAAAGATTCATTTAGTTTATTCTTTATTCTTGTAAACCGTATATAAGTATGGCAAAGCAAACGGCAATAGAACAAGATGGTACAATAACCGAAGCATTATCTAATGCAATGTTTCGAGTAGAATTAGAAAACGGGCATGTCATAACTGCTCATATCTCTGGTAAGATGCGTATGCATTACATTAAAATACTTCCTGGTGATAAAGTGAAGGTGGAGATGTCTCCTTATGATTTATCGAAAGGCAGGATTTCTTTTCGATATAAATAATAAGCATTGGTATGCTTTTTGAATATTAATTTTGTTTTTGATATTAATAAATAACAATACCCGCTAAAATAAATAACTCTCATGAAAGTAAGAGCATCAGTAAAGAAGCGCAATGACGATTGTAAAATAGTTCGTCGCAAAGGGCGCTTGTATGTAATTAACAAAAAGAATCCTAAGTTTAAGCAACGTCAAGGATAGTTGTTTAGATGGTGTAATTAATATCCTTAAGTAAGAAAATATGGCTATAAGAATTGTCGGTGTAGATTTACCCCAAAATAAGATTGGGGAAGTTGGTTTGACTTACATCTACGGAATAGGTCGTAGCAGTGCAAAGAAAATCTTGGCAGAGGCAGGTGTAGACCCAAGCATCAAAGTTCAAGATTGGACAGACGACCAAGCAGCTAAAATTCGTGAAGTGATAGGCACTAACTACAAAGTAGAAGGTGATCTGCGTTCCGAAACTCAACTAAATATCAAGCGTTTGATGGATATTGGTTGTTATCGTGGTGTACGTCATCGTTTAGGTCTTCCAGTGCGAGGACAAAGTACAAAGAACAATGCTCGCACTCGTAAGGGCAAGAAAAAAACTGTTGCAAATAAGAAAAAAGCGACGAAGTAACAACCACTTGGTATCCTCATTTCTGCTTACATTGCAGAATAATGCGAAGATACCTATTAAATTCATTAAACAATTATGGCAAAGAAAACAGTTGCAACTAAGAAGCGCGTCGTAAAGGTTGATGGTGTTGGTCAACTTCATGTTCAGTCATCTTTCAATAATGTTATTGTAACATTTGCTAACGGTGATGGTCAGGTTATCTCTTGGTCATCTGCTGGTAAGATGGGCTTCCGTGGTTCAAAGAAGAATACTCCTTATGCTGCTCAAATGGCAGCACAAGACAGTGCGAAAGTAGCATTTGATCTTGGTCTGCGCAAAGTAAAAGCATTTGTTAAAGGTCCAGGTAATGGTCGAGAATCTGCTATCCGTGCATGCGTTGCAGCGGGAATAGAAGTATTGGAGATTGTTGATGTAACCCCATTACCACACAACGGTTGCCGTCCACCTAAACGCCGTCGCGTATAATGATTGGAGCCGATAGGTATTGTTATTGACATAGTGTGAATAAAATTAACTAAACTAAACAAGAAAAATTATGGCTAGATATATCGGACCTAAATCTCGAATTGCGCGTCGATTTGGAGAACCTATTTTTGGACCAGATAAGGCATTGAACAAAAGAAATTATGCTCCTGGTCAACATGGTGTTAATCGTCGTAAGAAGACTTCGGAATATGGTACTCAGTTAAACGAGAAGCAGAAAGCGAAATATACATACGGTGTTTTAGAGCGTCAGTTCCGTATTCTGTTTGAACGTGCTCAGCGTAGCAAGGGTGTTACCGGTGAGATTCTGCTCCAATTGTTAGAGTCTCGTTTGGATAACATCGTATATCGTTTGGGTATTGCTCCTACTCGTTCTGCTGCGCGCCAATTGGTTAATCACGGACATATTGTGGTTGACGGTAAGATGGTGAACATACCTTCCTATTGTGTTAAACCAGGTCAAGTTGTAGGTGTTCGAGAGAGAAGTAAATCTCTTGAGGTGATTGATAAATCTCTTACGGGTTTTAATCATGCAAAGTACTCTTGGTTAGATTGGAATGAGCAAGATAAGTCTGGTAAGTATTTGAATGTACCTGCTCGTGAAGAAATACCAGAGAACATCAAGGAACAACTCATAGTGGAATTGTACTCTAAATAATCAATAACTCATGGCAATATTAGATTTTCAAAAACCAGACAAGGTTGTAATGTTAGAATCGTCTACGACGAAAGGTATCTTTGAATTTCGTCCGTTAGAGCCTGGTTACGGCATTACAATTGGTAATGCTCTTCGCCGAATTCTTATTTCTTCTCTTGAGGGGTATGCAATTTGCAGCATAAAGATTAGTGGGGTTGATCATGAATTTGCCACCATACCTGGTGTGATTGATGATGTGACGAACATTATTCTTAATTTGAAGCAAGTTCGTTTCCGCAAGATAGATGAGACAGAGGCAGAAGGAGAGGTGATTAAAGTTAATGTCTCTGGAATGTCTAAGCTGCTTGCAGGTGAGTTCAATAAATATCTTCAACATTTCGAAGTTCTCAATACCGATTTAGTAATATGCGAGTTAGATGAGTCTGCGTCGTTTGAGATAGAGATTCATATTAATAAGGGGCGTGGTTATGTACCCGCCGATGAGAATCGTAACGCGAATGATCCTATCGGAGTATTGCCGACAGATTCGATTTATACTCCTATTCGAAATGTGAAGTATGCAATCGACCAGTACCGTGTAGAACAGCGTACTGACTATGAGAAGTTGACCCTTGAGATATTGACCGACGGAAGTATCTCTCCGAAAGATGCTCTGAAGGAAGCCGCCAAGATTTTGATATTCCACTTTATGCTTTTCTCTGATGAGAAGATTATATTAGAGGAGCATGAGAATGGTATTGGAGCACCTTTGGATGAGGAGATTTTAAGGATGCGCCAACTATTAAACTCGCGTTTAGTAGATATGGACTTAAGTGTTCGTGCCTTGAACTGTTTGAAGGCGGCAGAAGTAGATACTTTAGGTCAATTGGTTACCTATCATCGTTCGGATCTTCTTAAGTTCCGTAATTTTGGTAAGAAGTCGTTAACCGAATTGGATGAGTTACTTGAAAAGAATAACCTTGCATTTGGCATGGATATTTCGAAGTATATGAACTGATAAAGAATAAAACAATGAGACATAATAATAAATTTAATCATTTAGGTAGGAAGGCTGCTCACCGTAATGCGATGTTGAGCAATATGGCATGCTCACTTATTATGCATAAGCGCATCAGCACTACTACTGCAAAGGCAAAGGCTCTTCGTATGTATATTGAGCCAATACTGACACATTCGAAAGAGGATACAACAGCCAACCGTCGTTTAGTGTTTGCCAAATTGAAACAAAAGGAAGTAGTAACGGAATTGTTTCGTAATGTAGCCGTAAAAATAGCGGACCGCCCAGGTGGATACACAAGAATACTACGCACCGGCTTTCGTTTGGGCGATGCAGCAGAGATGTGCATTATAGAACTTGTCGATTACAATGAGAATATGCTGAAAGACGCGAAGAAAGAAGCAAAGAAGACTACGCGTCGTTCGAGCAAGAAGGCTGCAGCACCGAAGGCAGAAGAAAGTGTTGCTGCTGAATCGGCTGAAGCAGAAAAGACCGAGTAAGTTTTTTTATAGAATACAGGCAAGAGGGTGTTCCAAGTATTGGGACACCCTCTTTTGTGTTATGATACCGACAGTTGGAATCTATATGCAGGGGAGAGGGAAGCCTTGCGTATGCTATATGAACAGTTTTCGGGCTTTTAGAGCGAACCTTATGATTGCAACGAGGATGAGTAGCAGTGCGATGCAAGTCATTATTTTGTAGAAACGAGGGATGTAGCGTACAGGAGGCAAATAGTGTTCTATTTGTTGCGTGCAATATACGGTGTCGGTATGTTCCTGGATTTTGTAGCGTTCTTTGAGGACAGTATCCCGTATGAAGACTGTGTCGTTGGTGAGTTGAATCCATCGTATGCGCTGTATGATGATACTATCGGAAATGTTGCTTCGTTTCACCTGCAAGGAATCGGTGTTGGAGCAAGAAGTGACTTCATGCTGCGTTGCGCATGCACTCCAACTCAGCAGCACGATAGCGAGGAGTAGCGATTTCCAAATAACATTCTTCATAGCAAGGCAGTGCTTTGAGCAGTTCGACAATTTTCTGTTCTGCTTGTCGCGATTGAAGGAGTCTGGGTACTGTTCGGTCGAGCGTACCTACCAAGATGCATCCTTGTGTGTGGTTGACAGTATTACCTGCGTGAATACGGATACCCGTGTGTCCTGGTACATGGCGCAGGATAGGCAACAAGCGTTGGAATTTGGGGCTGTAGGTCAGTTGCAGTTGATACCATCCCATCGGTACGATACCGATTCGTTCAAGTGTGTCGCAGATATAAGAGCCGTTGAGGGATAAAGTACCCACGACGGTATCGGCGTATTGGGCAGTTCTTAACAAGAGTAGTTTCATAGATAATGCAGGTTTAGGGATTGTTGATAGATTTGTTTTGTTGGATTGAAGATATGTTGGCATAGGACGGCGGATATGGAAATCGGTTTTATGTCCGATATTTGTAGTCGATTCCTATTAGTGCGCCGGCAAATGTGAGTGTCTCTCCATAAGCGGTCAGGACAGTAGGGTCGATGTATCCAACAGGGGGCAGGAATAGTGCGATTGCGATGAGTGCTATGCCAAAACTTGTGGCGGCCATAGCCACCACAAGTTGGATTGTTGCTTTAGAGGGCTTCATAGTTTTGTGCGAAGATAAATCCGCGAATGGTCTTGTACTTTGTTTGCGCCAGGAAAGCCTCTTTGGCAGCAGCATACTGAACAGGGTCAGTGACGACCGCCTTTACTTTAACAGTCGTGTTTTTGAAGGCTGTGCGACAATTGACCATTGTCGGTGTAGGACTCGTTTTAGAGGGATTGCACAACCGAGAAGTGAAGTTCGTACCACTATCGTTGCGGTGTGCATAGATGGTCTTTGAATGACGGCATATTCTGCCAGAGAGATGTTCGATTGGATCGATATAGGTTACTTTAGCCATGATGATGAAATGTTTAAGTTAATTACTTTGGATTGATTTTGAAGTGAGTTGCGTGAGATTATCCGCCGAGTTGTCAGAGTTTAGCGTACTCTTTGGCAATGATAAATCCCCGAAGCGAGACATACTTTTTTTGTTTTTTGAAGTCGTTTTTGTAGTTGCTGAGTTGTTCGGTTGAGAGAGAACTGACGGTTTGTACTGCTTGTGTCAGTTTATTACGGGCTTCTTTCTGTGCTTCGGTCGGTCCACCTGTGTGTGGGTTGCAAATTTTGGAGGTGAACTGATGGCCGTTCATCTTTTTGAAGATGATTTTTGAGTGTTTGCATACCTTACCTCTGAACGAGTTGAATGGTACTTCAAGATTGATTTTAGACATACTGTTTTTGTGTTATCCGCTTTGTAGGAGCAGAAAGTTAAGGTTTAGGTTTTGCGGTAGCAGTTTCTTTCGTGTCGTCTGCTTCCTTTTGCGACAGGGCGCAGGTTGAATCGCCGTATATCTTTCGAAAGACGGAGCAAAGATATAACCTCGTGGAACTGCGTTAAGCGTTTATGACAGTTTCCGAAGGTTTTCTACGGTATTTTGCGGTTTAATGCAGTTTTGGTGTGTGCAGTATGTACATCTTGACGATGTTAGACTGCAGGTATTCAGTCGGAAATGTCGATGTCGTATTTTTTGACGAGATACTGTACTGCGTTAGGCGGCAGCATTTTTGCGTAGGGACTGATACCTAACGATTTGAGATAGTCTCTGTCGGTTCGTAACCAAGAACGGAAAACACTGTCGGTTACTCCTGCAGCCTGTGCAAGTTCGGATTTGGAATGGCTTTTCATGATAAAAAACTGTTTTTAATACTCGCTATGCGACGGGTTAGTATCAATTAGATTGCATATTGCTTTCTTCGCTTGCGTTGCCGAAACAGGCTGGCGTTGGAAACCGAGTTGAAAGTTAAAAATTGTTTTACACAAAGAAAGGAGGGGGAACGGGTTAGGTTGTGAGATGATTTGTATATTCATCCTATATTCATCCTATATGCGTCCTATATAGATCGTATATAAATTGTTCGAAAGTGTCAGTGTTTATGGGGCTTGGCGGAGGGTAATTTTAGGGGAACTGTAAAAATCGGTCGATGAAAGCAGAAAAGAAAAAGACTATTTTTTTAAGGAAAGGTATTGCAAGGATGAAAGAAATGTCGTAATTTTGCAAGCCTTTTCGGAACAGGCTCGTAGAAGAAGCGCATGGTCTGTGGACAGACCGATGAATTGCTCGCCTATCCGATATAACAATTAAATTATAGAATATGTACGCAATTGTAGAAATGCAGGGACAACAATTCAAGGCAGAGGCTGGCAGATGGTTGTTCATTCATCGAGTTGAGCATGCCGAAGTAGGTTCTACTTTGGAGTTTGACAAGGTGCTTTTGATAGACAATGACGGTGCTATAGAAGTAGGAGCACCGGTTGTATCGGGAGCAAAAGTGGTATGTGAAGTATTGGACAATACTGTTCGCGGAGAGAAAGTGTTAGTGTTTCACAAGAAACGGCGCAAAGGATTCCGCAAGTTGAACGGTCATAGACAAGATTTCACGAAAGTGATAGTAAAAGAAATTGTTAAAGCATAAGGGTGGTAGGTTATAAAGACATTTATCCTCTTTAGAAAAATAGTGACATTATGGCTCATAAGAAAGGTGTCGGTAGTTCAAAGAACGGCCGTGAATCAGAAAGTAAACGCTTAGGCGTAAAGATTTGGGGCGGACAGTTTGCCAAAGCGGGGAACATTATAGTTCGTCAGCGTGGTACAGTACATAATCCAGGTGCGAACATGGGTATGGGCAGCGACCACACATTGTATGCTCTTGTGGACGGGATTGTGACCTTCCGCAGGCGTAAGAACGACAAATCGTATGTATCGATAGAGCCTATCGCTCAAGCAGAGGCTTAAGAATAGGTTTAGACTGACTGCGATGTCAGTATATGAATATCTCCCGTCGCTTTAGGACTAATCCTTCGAGCAACGGGAGAGATTTTTTATCAGACGATTGTTTGAGAGGCGATTGGACCAGACAGTGCTTGACAATTGCCTATCGAGCGATTGAAAACAAAGAAACCAACAAATCAGAAAGAAGATATTATGCTCACACTTAAACAGATTTACGATAACAAGTCGGGTGTAATAGCAGGCTTGAACAAGAAACATTTCTCGGATGCCGCCGAGATGATAGAGAAAGTTATAGCCCTTGACACTCAACGCAAAGAGGCTCAACAGCAGAAAGACAATGCCTCTTCGGAGATGAACAAGATTTCCAAATCGATAGGTGTATTGATTGGTCAGGGCAAGAAAGCGGAGGCAGAGGAAGCGAAGAAAGCGACGGGTGCTTTGAAGGAGCGGATTGCGCAATACGAGGCACAGATGTCGTCGGTGAGCGAAGAGATGACGCAGTTGTTGCTGACTATACCCAATGTGCCATACGAAATAGTTCCCGATGGAGTTTCAGCGGAAGACAACTTGGCCGTGCGTATAGGCAATTGGCCGAACCAACCTATGATAGATATTATCAGTAAGGGCGAGGGCGTACTGCTGAAGGACTGGCGCGGGGATGTGGATGAAGAGATAGCCGCAGCGCGTATAGCAAAGAGTGAGAAGTTGCCTCACTGGGAATTGGCCAAGAAATATAACCTGATTGATTTTGATTTGGGAGTGAAGATTTCGGGGGCAGGATTTCCTGTGTACACGGGCAAGGGTGCGCAACTACAGCGTGCGTTGATTAACTTTTTCTTAGCCGAAGCCAACAAGGCAGGCTATACGGAGGTTATGCCACCAACCGTGGTGAATGCTGCATCGGGTTACGGAACAGGTCAGTTACCGGACAAGGAGGGTCAGATGTATCATTGCGAGGTGGATGATTTGTACTTGATACCTACCGCAGAGGTGCCAGTGACCAATCTGTATCGTGATGAGATACTTGATGAGAAGGAATTGCCGATTAAGAACTGCGCGTACACGGAGTGTTTCCGTCGTGAAGCGGGTTCGTATGGCAGGGATGTGCGAGGTTTGAACCGTCTGCATGAGTTCAGCAAGATAGAGATAGTCCGCATTGACACGCCAGAGCATAGCGACGCGAGCCACAAGGAGATGCTGAGCCATGTAGAGGGATTGCTCAAGAAATTGGAGTTGCCTTACCGTGTATTGCGCCTGTGTGGTGGCGATATGTCGTTTACTGCGGCACTGTGCTATGACTTTGAGGTATATTCAGAGGCGCAGCACCGTTGGTTGGAGGTTTCATCGACCTCGAACTTTGACACCTATCAGGCAAACCGTTTGCATTGCCGTTATCGGCGTACGGAAGACAAGAAAGTGATGCTATGTCACACCTTGAACGGTTCTGCGTTGGCGTTACCTCGCATTGTTGCTGCGCTATTGGAGAACAATCAGACGGAGGACGGGATACATATTCCGACGGCTCTTCAGCCTTATACAGGTTTTGAGTGGATAAAATAGCATTGGTTACATACACTGAAAAAGGGCCCATTTATGAGAAATGAGCCCTTTTGTTTTAGTATATGAAAAGTATGTTGTATCTTTGTATCGATGGAATATGCCCCTTTTGTACTGTGAATATCAGGCAGATTATGGGGCATAGAAAGAAGAATATGCTATGTTAGAAGTGCTTAAATACACGATTCCTGCGTTGGTGGTCCTGTTGGCGAGTTGGCTTGCCACAGAGAAGCAGATGAAGAACGAGGCTGCCCGTCGCAATTTTGAACTTAAGAAGCAGTCGCAAAAGATTATCTCTTCGGTTCGTCTGCAGGCCTATGAACGGTTTACGCTATATTTGGAGCGCATGGAGCCGAGTCGGATGCTTCTTCGTTTGGATGTGGGTGCGCTGACCTGTCAACAACTTCAGCAGCAACTTCTTGAGATTATCCGCAGCGAGTTTGACCACAATTTATCGCAGCAGATATACATCAGCGATGAGGCGTGGAGCGGGATTGTTGTGGCAAAGGAGGAGATGCTTCGTTTTGTGAACACCTGTGCGCAACAGTTTGCTGCGACAGATGATGCGATGATGATGGCCAAATTGTTGATTTCCAGTTATTCGATGAACGGGGAGACTCCTACACAGCGTGCATTATCGAAACTGAAAGAAGAGGTGAGAACATTGCTATGAGGCTTGTTATGAGTTCGGTTTGGAAAGGTTTGCTTGGTCTTGCGGGCGTGTGTTGTCTGTTGACCAACTGCACTGTGGAGAGCGAGTGCCGACAGGAGTATACTGCAAGGTTGCAGGTTGTTTTGCAGGTTGATTCGGTTACATCGGACAATGATACCATCCATCAGGAGGCAGTTGACAGTATCCGTCTGTGGGGCGCAGGACAAGACTCGTTGTGGCTTAACAATCAGACAAATATATCGTCGTTGAGTTTACCGTTGCGTGTTGACACCACTTGCACGGAGTATATTTTTTCGCTTAACGGTTCGGACGAGGAACATTTCTGTATTTATCATCGGAACACTCCTACATTTGTGTCGCTTGCCTGCGGTTGCTTTGTTTATTATACGATTGACAGCATTACTTGCGACGGTCGTTGGATTGACCAGATAGAGATACTGAATGCGCAAGTGGAGAATGTGGGACAAGATAATGCGCGGTTCCATATCACCTTGAAACCATGAAGAAGAGGTCGTTGTTGATATATTTACTGTTGTGTGTGTCTTTTTGCTCTTATGGCGAAGAGGCGAAGGACAGTATATGGAACGGTGTTGGATTGAAGATAGATTTAGGTACGCCCATATTAGAAGCCGCGATGAGCAAAGGTAAGGTACAGAGTTATGAGTTGATGCTTAATGCGAACCTTTGCCAACGGTTCTTTCCTACGATAGAAATGGGATACGCACAAGCCAGTGCTTCGACCGAAAGGGGACAGTTTCGGGGTTTGGGCGGATTTGGCAGGATAGGGCTTGATATCAGTGCGCTGAAGAAACACCGAGAGTCTGATAACAAGTTACTTGTGGGTTTGAGGTTGGGAACTGCCGTTCAGCAACATCGCTATAACGGGCTTTATTTGCCCTGTGATTATTGGAGCGGGGATGTTACTATTGACTATCCTGCACAAGTGCGGTGCGATGTGTGGGGAGAGGTAGTTGCAGGCGTGCAAGTGAAAGTGTATAAGCATTTTCATATGGGATGGAGCGTACGGTTGAAGATATTGATGACCCGCAAGGAAAACAAATTGACAGCATATTATATTCCCGGTTTTGGTTACAGACAAGATACGAATTTCGGTCTGAACTATTACTTGGGATGGACATTCTAATACAATATAAAAGACAGATATGAACAGCACACAACTCATGAACCGAGCAGCGGACAATATCCGCATACTCGC
>CAVHKB010000042.1:0-14213 GCA_963636305.1 Prevotella sp. P5-108 | reverse complement strand
AAACAACCCCACCTCGCATGTTAATTGTTAATTATTAATTGTTAATTTCCCCCTCCGTCCCATCGACCATACGCGATAACAACCCTACGCATAACAAACATACGCATAACGAACCTTTGCATATTCAATAACTTTTCCATACCTTTGCAACCGTGTTCTTTCTAACATGGTTTTACACAACGCTATTTGCCATAAGAACACTTTTTAACTTTATTAAGAGCGAAATGCTGGCAATAATAATAAACCCAAAGTCCGGAAAGCGTGCCTATAGGCAACAACGCTTGTACTTATTTAAACTCCTAAAGGCACGACACAAGCCTTTCACATACAAAGTAACCAAATATGCAGGGCATGCTGTTGAACTCGCACGCGAAGTAGTCGAGAAAGGCTATCGCGAGATTCTCGTTCTCGGAGGCGATGGCACGCTTTCAGAAGTAATCAATGGAATAATGTCCTCAAATATCGAAGACAAATCTTCTGTCACCTTCGGTATAATGCCGCGCGGTACAGGAAACGACTGGGGACGCTTCTGGGGCATTACACACGGATACAAAAATGCACTCGACATCTTCTTTAATACGGGACATAAAAGACCGATCGACATTGGTTGTCTGAACTACAAACGAAACGGAGAACTGCACAAACATTACTTCGTCAATTCAGTAGGGTTCGGCGTAGATGCCCGTACCGTCCAAAGAACGCACATCCTGAAATACTACTTCGGCAGTCATCGCCTCTTATATCTTTTCGCACTCATTTCTGCGTTGTTCTCACATCGATCGCAACAAGTTGAAATATCTACCGAAAAAGGTTTCCTGCTCCGCGCACCTATGTTCACTATGAATATAGGAAACGGACCCTTCTCGGGAGGAGGTATTCGGCAAAACCCAGATGCCATACCCTACGATGGTATCTTCCACGCAATGTTCGTACGCAAACCTACTGCTCGGATGATATTCTCTGCATTACCCCATGTATTCGACGGCGGATTCAAAAACTTGGAATTTATTGACTTCTTCACAGCGCAACAGATAACATTGGATACCAACAAATATACAGTGTTCGAAGCCGATGGTATCCTGGTCGATGCCTGTGGACCATATACAATAGACTTGCTCCCTCAAGCATTGCAGATGATAGTACCGGCCGACCGTTGAGAAAAATACGGCAAAAACTGATTTTTCTTATTAAAAAGGTACCGTTATTTTTGTTTTTAACTGTCTGCAAGCAGACATATACCTTTTTGGCATAATGCTTGCCCCTATAGCCATAAAATGAAAGTGGATAATAAAGTACCCAAAGGTGGATGGTTCTATCGGCTATTCAAACATTATGTGCGTTTCATGCACCATAATGTCTTCTATCGCCGTACTTTCTACATCAACCTATCCAATGTGCCGCAACAAGGCATACCCGTTCTCTTTGCATCCAACCATCAAAATTGCGCCAATGACCCATTAGCCTTGCTGCTCGGATTAGAGAACGAATCTCATCCCTATGCCGTAGCACGGGGCGATGTTTTTGGTAAGAGCCGTTTCGTTGACAAGTTCTTCAATTGGATAGGAATGGTACCTGCATTCCGACTCAACTACGACGGGGCTGAAGCACTCAAAAAGAACGATGAGATGTTGCGCGTCACCGAAAAATATCTCATAGAAGGAAACCGCCTTATCATTTTCCCCGAAGGAGGACACCAAAACAAGCGTTTCTTGGGGGAATTCTCTTTCGGCTACACACGACTCGCATTCGAAGCAGCAGCAGCCGATAACTTTCAAAAGGACATCGTTATAATGCCCTGTTGTAATCACTACTCCGACTATTTTGGGGTGAAAGCCGATTACATGGAACTTTTTGGTACCCCGGTCCATCTGCAGCCCTACTACGCACTCTATCAAACCAAACCGCGTACTGCCCAACGAGAAGTCAACAAGGTGGTTCGGGAGCAGATAGCATCTCTCATGCTCAACATAACCGACTTGGACAACTACGATGCCATCGATTGGATACGCAATAGCGAATATGGCAGTCTTTATGCACGGAAGAACGGTCTCAATCCCGAATACCTACCCGATAAGTTGCAGTCCGATAAGGCGCTCTTTGCTGCATTGGAGAAAGCAAAACAGACCGACCCTGATGCACTGCAGCAACTCTATAGCGAAGCACTGGCAATCAACTCCCAGCAAAAAGCATTGCATATCGACGATGCGACTATGCAACGCAAGACAAGTCTTGGCAAACTGTTGCTCGCTCTATCGGCGCAAATAGTTCTCTTGCCGCTTTGGTTAGTGTCGCTCTATCCAAGCATCATATTCTATGCATTCCCCTTCCTACTGCTCAAAACCGATAAAATGTTCACCAACTCACTTCGGTTCATACTTGCAGTAGTAATAGGCTACCCCTTCTTTATGCTTCTTACATTGCTCGTCGTTGGACTTGCATTCGGCTGGTGGTGGCAAACATTGGTATGGATTTTGTTATTCCCTCTTTTCGTGGATATTGCATGGTACGATTGGAAATGGATGAAAAACACCGTAAAAGACCTGCATCGTCTGGCAAATAAACAGAAAATCACACAACTTGAAGAGCAACGCAAACAATTGTTCTGCAAGTTAGGCAATTTGATAAAATAGAAAAGGAAGAAATGAAAAGAGTAGTAATAACAGGAATGGGTATTTGGTCGTGCTTGGGTAAATCGTTGGACGAAGTGCGCGACTCTCTCTATAATGGTAAGTCTGGTATTATATTCGACCCTGTGCGTAAGGAAATGGGATTTCGGTCGGCACTTACTGCAAAGTTGGACCTACCCGATTTGAAGAAAGAACTGAGCCGCTCCCAACGAGCCTATATGCCCGAACAAGCCAAGTATGCCTATTGCGCTACAGTCGAAGCATTGAACAACGCACATATCGACCAGGACTATCTAAATTCACACGAAGTAGGCTTGCTCTATGGTAATGACAGTTCCGCAGATCCTACAGTCCGTGCAGTTGACACAATGCGTGAGAAGAAAGATACAACATTATGTGGTTCAGGTGCCATATTCCAATCAATGAACTCAACGGTAACAATGAACCTCGGGTGTATATTCAAACTCAAAGGTATCAACCTCACTATATCTGGCGCATGTGCAAGTGGGGCGCACGCCATAGGATTAGGGGCTTTACTTATTCAAACCGGTCTTCAAGACATGATTGTATGTGGCGGCGCACAAGAAGTAAACCCGTTTAGTATAGGCTCATTCGATGGAATATCGGCATTTTCAGTTCGCGAAAACGAGCCGGAAAAGGCATCCCGCCCATTCGACCGCGATAGAGATGGATTGGTGCCAGGTGGCGGAGCCGCAACAGTTATCATCGAGGAATATGAACACGCCGTAAAACGAGGCGCACCTATTCTTGCTGAAGTCATAGGATATGGCTTCTCCGCAAATGGCGACCATATCTCTTCTCCCAATGTCGAAGGTCCGAGCCGCTCTCTTCGAATGGCTGTTGAGCGTGCAGGCATCGATATTCGGGAAATAGGTTATATAAATGCACACGCTACTTCTACCCATGTGGGAGATACCAACGAGGCAAAAGCAATCTACAATGTGTTTGGCGACCAAAAGACAGAAGTAACGAGTACTAAATCTCAAACCGGACATGAAATGTGGATGGCAGGTGCAAGCGAAATTATCTACTCTATGCTCATGATGAAGAACGATTTCATTGCCGCCAACCTCAACTTTGAGAACCCCGATGAAGATAGCGCAAAACTACTCATCCCAAATAAACGCATATCGAAACACTTTGATATCTTCCTTAGTAATAGTTTCGGCTTCGGAGGTACCAATGCAACACTGATAGTAAAGAATTTATAATTGTTTAACCAATAAAAATACAGATAAAAATGGAAAGAAATGAACTTATCTCCAAAGTAAATGAGGTGCTGGCTGAAGAGTTTGAGAAAGATATTGAGTTACTGACTCCTGATGCCAACATCAAAAAGACCTTGGAATTAGATAGTCTGTCCTTGGTAGATATGGTTGCACTAATAGAAAGCGAATTTGGTGTAAAAATCGCTAATAACGAGTTGGCGCAAATACAGACCTTTGGTGCTTTATACGACTATCTCGAAAGCCGCTTGGCTTAACCTGTGTAGAGTATGACGAACATACTTCTACAAGATAACAATATCCTCAAACTTATCCCGCAACGAGAACCTATCGTTTTGGTGGATAAGTTTGGTGATTTATATGCAGATGGTGCTTCTTCTGCATTAACCATTCGCAAGAACAATATATTCTTGCACAATGGATATCTCCGCGAACCTGGTCTGATAGAACATGTAGCACAGTCGGCCGCTGCTTTTGCAGGCTATGAACCATTTCTGCATAATCTACCACCACGATTAGGATATATAGGAGAAATAAAACGATGCCACATCTATCAACTGCCTAAAGTGGGACAAGAGTTGAATACAGACCTTAAAATCCTTGCTAAAGTAGGGAACATTACATTGTTGGGCGCACAAGTAAAGGTCAACGGACAACAGGTAATGGAATGTCAAATGAAAATATTCCTAAAGGATGAATAAGGCACTAAGTGTCATAGTACGCATACAAGTCCGCTTTTCAGAAGTGGACGCTATTCGTACTGTCTGGCACGGTAATTATGTGCAGTATCTTGAAGACGCACGAGAGGCTTTCGGTAAGCAATATGGATTGACTTACGAATGTATATTCCGCAATGGTTGCTACGCCCCTGTCTATGATATGCAGTTACACTACCGCAAAGTTGCAACAGTTGGCGATATTCTTCTCGTAAAAGCAACATATCAACCGTCGCAAGGAAGCAAAATTGTATTTGATTACGAGATACATCGAGAGTCCGACAATGCACTTATCCTGACCGCTACTACTACCCAACTGTTTACAACCCAAACAGGAGAACTAATCCCTGTTTGTCCTCCTTTCTACGATGAATGGAAACACCACTATGCACTGAACTGAATACTGTCAATATGCTTATTCCTGACTACTATACAATCTTGCAGCATACCCGCCAGAGATATGTGGACATCTTCCACATATCTCTAAACAGCGACTGTGAAGTCTATAAAGGACATTTCCCGAACGAACCTGTATCGCCTGGAGTATGTAACATACAAATGATAAAGGAGTGCTTAGAATGCATATTAGGCTATCCTGTATTGCTGCATACAATACAACAGTGTCGGCTTACTGCACTCATCACACCAGTCACCTCTCCTCAATTGGATGTACGCATACAGATAAAGCAGCAGGATAATGAGCGTATCATATTCACCGCAACGCTTGGACCTACAGAGCATACTTATTTGGAATTGAAAGCAGAAGCCGTAAAAGAGTGAACAATAAGGTCGTCATCATAGGTGCAGGATTGGGGGGATTACAATGCGCATATATCTTATCCAAGAATGGTTTCCAAGTAACAGTACTGGAACACGACCTGCATATAGGTGGCTGCTTGCAATCATTCAAGAGAGGCGATGTAACCTTTGATACAGGTTTTCACTATGTAGGCGGACTGAACGAGGGGCAATCACTCTATGGGCTGTTTCGCTACTTCGACTTACTCCACTTGCCCTGGCATCGCTTGGACGAAGATTGTTTCGACGAAGTAGTATTAGGCAGCGAACATTTCGCCTTCGCACAAGGTCATCAACACTTCGTTGATACTTTGGCACAACGCTTTCCGCATCAACGACAAGAGTTAAAGCAATATGCCTCATTCCTCCAACAGGTGGGCAATCATCTTTCTAATAGTTTCCTACCTCATGACACTGGAGAATTCTACTCTTCTTCATTATTTGCGAAATCGGCTTGGAACTATTTGCAAAACACTATAACCGACCCTCTCTTGCGTAAGGTATTGTCTGGTACCTCACTTAAAATGGAACTGCGTGCCGAAACCTTGCCTCTCTATATCTTTGCCCAGATAAACAACTCTTTCATAGAAAGCGCATGGCGTATTCATGGCGGCGGACAACAAATCGCAGACGCATTAAGAAAGTCAATAGAAGCAATGGGAGGCGTAGTGCGTACCGCTGCAACGGTTACGCACTTGTATGAAAAAGATGGACTCATAACTCAGGTGGAGGTAAACGGCACGGAACGCATAGAAGCCGATTGGGTTATATCAAACGCCCATCCTGCTGCTACATTGGATTTGATTGACGATTGTCCTGCTATCCGAAAAATATATCGAAGACGCATCTGTTCTATGCAGAACACATTCGGTATGTTCACAAGCAATATCCGCCTGCATCCCGATACCATTCCCTATCAAAATAAGAACATCTTTGTACACCACACTGATGCTGACTTGTGGCATCCATGCAATGGGCGGACAGAGAGCGTATTGGTAAACTATTACTTGCCCGAAAACTCGTCTGTATATGCGCCTTGTATCGACCTGCTCACTCCAATGTCTTGGAGTCAAGTAGCCCAATGGGCCGACAAGCCTCGTGGACAACGGGGCGAAGATTATGTGGCATTCAAGGAGAACAAAACAGAAGAGTGCCTGCAACTCATAGAGCCTGTCATCCCTGATATCAGACAGGCTATAGACCATATCTACACTTCTACTCCGCTCTCTTATAGTGGCTATACTCTCACTTACCAAGGGGCGGCTTATGGAGTGAGAAAAGATTATAATAACACACTTACAACCATACTCACACCTCGCACACCGCTGAAAAATCTGTACCTCACAGGTCAAAATCTCAATCTGCATGGTGTCCTGGGTGTGTCCATGACATCAGTCTTTACCTGCGCTGAACTGTTGGGTATGCAAACACTGGTGGAGGACATGGATGTAAAGCACTGGAGAGAATAAGTACTAAAATTAAAACACTCAATACTATGTATGCATTGGTAACAGGCGGAAGCCGTGGAATAGGTCGTGCAGTTGCTGTGAAACTGGCGCAGATGGGCTATAAGGTGATAGTGAACTATATGTCAAACGACCTTGAGGCGGAGAACACACTCCAACTCATTCGTCAAGCAGGTAGCGACGGAGAACTTCTTAAATTCGATGTCAGTAACACCGAGAAAGCACAAGAGGCACTCTGTGGCTGGATGAATGCCCATCCCGACGACTATATCGAAGTGTTGGTCAATAATGCAGGTATCCGAAAAGATAACTTGTTGGTATGGATGGAACCCGACGATTTCACAAAGGTCCTAACCACCAACCTCTTTTCATTCTACAATGTCACACGACCCTTGCTCACACCCATGCTACGCCACAAATATGGTCGTATCATCAATATGGCATCCCTCTCTGGACTGAAAGGACTGCCGGGACAATGCAACTATTCAGCCGCAAAGGGTGGACTTATTGCGGCCACAAAGGCTTTGGCGCAAGAGATTGGACGAAAGAATGTTACCGTCAACGCTGTCGCACCGGGCTTTGTTAAGACCGATATGGTTGAAGGACTCGACGAGGCTGAACTCAAAAAGACTATCCCTATGAACCGTTTTGGTGAGCCAGAAGAAATCGCTGCTTTGGTCGGCTTCTTGGCTTCCAAAGAAGCAGGCTACATCACAGGCGAGTGTATCTCTATCAACGGAGGACTGTACTCTTAATACTGCCACACCCCATCCTCCCTTCTCCTCGATATCGTCATCAGGAAGAGAACTATAGGAAGAACAATATCATCATCTGTCCCGTTAGAACGCGTAGGAACATCGTCAACGGATAGACCGTCGAGTAAGCAACTGCCGCATTGTCATTGCTGCTCGATTGCGATGTGGCGTATGCCAACGCAGGAGGATCGGTCATACTCCCCGCCAATAACCCCATAAGGGTGAAATAGTCCAACTTGAGCCAATAGCGTCCCACAACGGCAGCAAGTAACAGAGGCAATAAAGTGATGACAACACCGTAACCTATCCATATATAGCCGCCCGACAATAGGGTGGGGACAAAAGTCTTGCCTGCTCCGAAACCTACTGCGGCAAGAAACAATGAAATACCTATCTCCCGAATCATCAGGTTCGCACTGCTCGTAGTGTAAGTCACAATGTGTAACTTCGGACCAAAATACCCCAGTAGTATAGCCACAATCAGTGTTCCGCCGGCCAACCCTAACTTAAAGGCGTGCGATAAACCCGGAATGGCTATCGGAATCATACCCAATACTACCCCCAAAGCAATCCCCATAAATATAGTGCTTAGGTTCGGAACATCCAATCGCTTTGCAGAGTTACCAATGTACTTGGTCACCTTCTCCACATCTTGCTCTTCTCCTACTACCGTCAAACGGTCGCCTAACTGCAAGTACAAGTCCCTCGTCGCTAACAGTTCAATCCCTGCACGCCTGATTCTCGTAATGGAAACATGGTAAATGGCACGGATATTCAGTTCACCTATGCGCTTCCCATTGAGTTCGGAGCGTGTCACGACAATATGCTTCGACACCAAATGCATACTGCCTTTGTCCATCTCTGCCAACGAAGTCCGTTCCCCTAACAATAAAACGCTTTTCGTATGCCCTGCATCTATCACCACGCGTATAGTGTCGCCGCAATGCAGTACGGCTTCCACATCTGGCATCTCCTCTTCTCCATGATTGCGCAACAGACGCGACACAATCAGTTTGATATTGTACAAACTGCCTATCTCGCTTATTTTCAGCCCCTCCACTTGAGGGTTGGTCAATAGAATATCCAACACCTCAATATCCTTCTGCACATCTCTTTCGCTCTCCACCCGTTCCTCCTCCTTGTCCAGATGTATCTTGAATACCCACCGCATGCCTAATAATACGATGATAATACCAACAACACCCAATGGATATGCCATCGCATAACCGTTGGTGATGTTCGGATCCTCCACCCCTTGTATGTCCGTGTACACTTGCTGTGCGGCACCCAGACCTGGCGTGTTCGTTACAGCACCGAACAGAATACCTGTCATCGTGGCTATATCAACACCGCTCACCCTGTGAATAATGTAAGCAGTCACACACCCCGCCAAAACAATGAACGATGCCAAGGCATTTAATTTTAATCCCCTGTGACTAAGGGAGGAAAAGAACGATGGTCCCACTTGCAGACCAATGGAGTAAACAAACAATATCAACCCGAAATCTTTGGCAAAAGCCTCTACTTGCGGGTCCAATTGCATACCGAAGTGCGAAAGGGCTATCCCGCAAAAGAGTACCCAGGTAACACCTAAGGTGATGCCTCTTATCTTCAACTTGTTCGCTAAAAAGATCCCTAAGGCTATTGCAATGGTCAATACCAAAATGGAATGGGCAATACCACTCCCTAAGAACAGACTGATAAACCAATTATCCATAATACCTCTATAATCCTAAAGCCTTTGCAAACTCCTCCGCCTGCGCAAGCACCTCGGTCTTACCGATATCCATTATATGATAGTTCTCTGGTATATAGGCTCTTATATTGTGTTCCGTACAATTCCCTACATACAAGTCAATCAGCGAAAAGCAATCCCCAAAATCCTCCATACAAGCAAATATATCTCCACTCAGCACCTGCATTCCCGAGAAAGCCAATCGTCGCAACGAGTCGCTTGTCCCACTTGCGTTTTCGGGACGCACCTCGCCTGTCCCAATATTCGTCCAACCTCGCATACAGCCGTCGTCATCAAACAATAGGTAACGCTTCGTCATTCTGTCCGACACCACCACAGTGGCAAGGTCGCTTCTTCTGTGCGCCTGCAGCAGGTTCGTGATGTTTATGTCCGACAAGATATCAACATTGCAGGCAATAAAAGGCTCGGATGTGAAAAACCACTGTGCGTGTCTTAGTCCGCCACCCGTATCTAACAACTTCCCTGTCTCGTCGGAGATGGCTATATGTATGCCGAAATCATCGTGAGACTTCAGATAATCAACTATCTGTTCGGCGTAATGATGCACATTGACAACAATGTCAACCACTCCCGCACGCTTGAGTCGCTCTATCTGATACGCAAGCAAAGTCTTCCCGTTAATCGTAAACAGGGCTTTGGGGTGCTGCTCTGTGAACGGGCGTAGGCGTGTACCCAATCCCGCTGCGAATATCATGGCTCTGTAAGACATATACCCTCGCTTATTTCACCTCTTTGGCGGGCAGATGGTCTTCTATGTTCTGCTCACGATGTACCAAATGCACCTCCACTCCGAACTTCTGATTCAGATGTTCCGCCATCTTTTGCGCCGCATAAACCGAGCGGTGCTGACCACCTGTACAACCGAAACAAACCATCAAGTTACGGAATCCACGGTCAATATATCGCTTCACACTCGCATCTACAAGGTTCTCCGCATTCTGCAAGAACGGCAATATCTCACCGTCTTCTTCCAGAAACTGTACAACCGGCTCATCCAATCCTGTGAAGAAGGTATAACGCTCATACTTGCCAGGATTGTTCACCGCACGACAGTCAAACACAAAACCTCCTCCGTTCCCGCTGTCGTCATTCGGAATACCTTTCTTGTACGAAAAACTGTAAACCTTAACCACTAACGGCTTCCTCACATTCACCTCCTTGAACTGTTTCAACTCCGTCATCGCGTGCAACACCTCTATCAGGTATGGGTAATCTTCGTTATCCTTGTCCAATAACTGGCGCAGATTCTCTATGGCAAACGGAATACTCTGCAAGAAATGAGGTTTCTTCTCAAAGTATCCCCTAAAGCCATAAGCACCCAACACCTGCAAAGTGCGGAACAGTACAAAATGCTGCAGCATCTCAAAGAACTCCTCTCTGTCAAGAGGCATATAATGTTCCATCTCCTCAAGATATACATCTATCAGTTCTTGCCGCAAGTCAGGATGAAAATGAGCCTTCGCCTGCCACAGGAACGAAGCAACATCATAGTATATAGGACCTTTCCTGCCGCCCTGAAAGTCTATAAAATAAGGCTCCCCGTCATGTACCATCACGTTTCGGCTCTGAAAGTCACGGTACATAAAGGTCTCGCTGCGGCTCTGCAGTAGAATGTAAGCCAATCTGTCAAAGTCGTTCTCTAACCGGTCCTCCTGAAAATCTAACCCTGTCGCTTTGAGAAAACAGTACTTAAAGTAGTTCAAGTCCCACTCTATACTACGCAGATTAAACTCTGGCAGTGGATAACACTTGTTGAAATCAAAGTCCTCCGCACCTACAACCTGAAATCGTGCCAACGCACGCATAGTCTTGCGCAGCATTTGTTTCTCACGCTCGCAAAAAACACCGGTCTTCCGACCTTCGGCTATGTAGTCAAACAGCAAGGTGTCACCTAAATCCTCCTGTATATAGTTCATCTTGTTGTCTGAGCAGGCATATACCTCTGGCACATTCAAACCTTTCTCCTTGAAATGCGCTGCCATATACAGAAAGGCCGCATTCTCATCGGCTGAAGTACCCTGTACTCCAATAACCGACTCGCCTTCGCCCGTCAGACGAAAGTAACGCCTGTTGCTGCCCGAAGCCGACAATTCCGTCTGCTCTTCGGCATTCTTGTGGGTAAACGACTGAAATAGTTGTCTTAGTGATTGAGTCATTAATCAGTTCATAATTTATAGGCAATCAACACATCCCGTGTCCATTGCACGCTTCTTGTTCAATAAGAGGAACACAGTCCCCCGTAACTTACCATGCAAACAGAGGATAAGCACGCATCATATCATTCACTTTTGCGCGTACATTCCCTATAACTTGCTCATTCTCTACATTGCACAATACCGTATCTATCAATTCCACGATCTGTGGCATATCGTTCTCTTTCAAGCCCCTCGTCGTAACGGCGGGAGTACCAAAGCGCAAGCCTGAAGTCTGGAACGGGCTGCGGCTGTCAAACGGCACCATGTTCTTGTTCGTCGTAATGTCCGCCTCCACCAATGCCTTCTCTGCCACTTTGCCTGTCAAATCGGGGAACTTGGTCCGTAAGTCAATCAACATACAGTGGTTGTCTGTCCCTCCTGAAATCACCTTATAACCTTTCTCCATAAAGGCTTGGGCCATAATTGTGGCGTTCTTCTTCACTTGAGCCTGATACACTTTATATTCGGGCTGCATCGCTTCATGAAACGCTACGGCTTTGGCGGCGATAACATGCTCCAACGGACCGCCCTGCGTTCCCGGAAACACTGCCGAGTCAAGAAGTGCCGACATCATCTTTAACTCTCCCTTTGCCGTGGTCTTACCCCATGGGTTCGGGAAGTCTTTACCCATTAAGATGATTCCTCCCCTCGGACCACGAAGTGTCTTGTGGGTAGTGGAGGTGACAATATGAGCGTACTTCACGGGATTGTTCAACAAGCCTGCGGCTATCAATCCTGCAGGGTGAGCCATATCTACCATGAAGATGGCGCCAATAGCATCTGCCACTCGCCTTATACGCTGGTAATCCCACTCTCTCGAATAAGCCGAGGCACCCGCAATAATCAACTTCGGTCTTTCTGCATAAGCCACCTGCTCCAACTGGTCATAATCAACACGACCGTCCGACTCCCGTACATTATATTCAAGCGCATGGAACAATAACCCCGAGAAATTCACGGGCGAACCGTGAGTAAGGTGACCGCCATGACTCAGGTTCAAACCCAAAAACTTGTCGCCCGGCTGTAGGCAGGCCATAAAAACCGCCATGTTTGCTTGTGCGCCGGAGTGAGGCTGAACATTCGCCCACTCTGCATCGTATATCTCTTTCAAACGGCTGATGGCAAGATTCTCACTCTCGTCCACTACCTGACAACCGCCGTAATAACGCTTGCCAGGATAACCTTCCGCGTACTTGTTGGTCAATACCGAACCCATTGCCTGCAATACCTCGTCACTGACGAAATTCTCTGACGCTATCAACTCTATACCTTTGAGTTGACGCTCACGCTCACGACGAATAATGTCGAATACTGTAGTGTCTTGTTTCATGATTCTATAGATTATTGGTTACTTTTCTTTTTCCTTACCGACCAGCCGAACTTGCCTATCGCTTCGCCTAAACGGAAATACTCTCCGTGATTGTATGCTATCAACTTCGCTTTCGACAGGTCAAAACTGTCGGTCTCGGGGTCTATATATGCCTCGTCCGCTTGAACATTCACCACCTCCGCAAGGAACATATCATGACTCCCCAACGGAATAACTTGCTGCACCTTGCACTCAATGTTCAACGGCGATTCCGCAATGATAGGTGCTTTCACCTTCCGTCCTGCTATCGGCGTCAGATGCATCTCCTCAAACTTGTTGAAGTCCCTCCCGCTCTTCACACCGCACCAGTCCGTCGCCCTCGCAAGAGCCTCATTCGTAAGATTGATGACAAACTCACCCGTCTTCTTGATAATAGGGTGCGAGTAACGCTCTGGACGAACCGATATATAGCACATCGCAGGATTACTACACACCGTTCCTACCCAACTGATAGTTAGTATATTGTAGTTCTCTATACTGTCCCCGCACGATACCATAACCGCAGGCAGCGGATAAATCAGTGTACCGGGCTTCCATTCTACTTTCTTGTGTGCTTCTGCTTTCATATTCCTCTATGCTTACTCGCTGTTAATGAAGATGTTACCGAACAGTATCCCGACCCGCTCGACCCAAGATGACTATTCCATTTGCAAAGGTAACTATTTTATTTCAATTACGGAAATACAAACGAACTACAAACAAAATACTATCGAAACACAACCGAACTACAATCGAACTCCAATCAAAACACAATCGAACTACAACCGAAACACAATCTGCCCGCCCCTTCCATATAAACTACATCCCACCTCCCTTCCACTATGCAAATCCATTCATCCCCTCACCGTGCGCTTATGCCCACTGTAGAGCCATAGCGTGCTATGGCTCTCCCTCCACCATACAAATCTATTCATCCCCTCACCGTGCGCTTATGCCCACTGTAGAGCCATAGCGTGCTATGGCTCTCCCTCCACCATACAAATCTATTCATCCCCTCACCGTGCGCTTATGCCCACTGTAGAGCCATAGCGTGCTATGGCTCTCCCTCCACCATACAAATCTATTCATCCCCTCACCGTGCGCTTATGCCCACTGTAGAGCCATAGCGTGCTATGGCTCTCCCTCCACCATACAAATCTATTCATCCCCTCACCGTGCGCTTATGCCCACTGTAGAGCCATAGCGTGCTATGGCTCTCTGTGTATCTTCCTGCGAGGTAATACAACCGACCATACCGCGCATATTAATTGTTAATTATTAATTGTTAATTGAATATATCCCCCA
>CAVHKB010000041.1:0-14304 GCA_963636305.1 Prevotella sp. P5-108 | reverse complement strand
CAGGGTAACCACAGGGAGAATTAACGAATAATTAACGGCAATTAACGGAAACAAAAAACAAAGAACGATATGGAAATCACATTACGAGAGATAACCGTGCGGGAACTGACTGCCGGTTATGAGGACAATCAAGAGAACGGCGTGGTGGGGTATGGTAAGAAACTGAACATCCGCCCTGCCTATCAACGGGAGTTTATCTACAAAGACAAGCAGCGTGATGCGGTGATTACCACTGTGTTACGAGGTTTTCCGCTCAATGTGATGTATTGGGCGGACAACGGCAATGAGGAATACGAGGTGATAGACGGGCAGCAGCGCACCTTGTCTATCTGCCAATATGTGGCGGGTGAGTTCAGTTATATGACGCAAGACAACGGCACACAGTACTTTCACAACTTGCCGCAGGACATACAGGAGCAGATTAAAGACTACAAACTGATGGTGTATGAGTGCCGCGGTACGGACAGTGAGAAGTTGGATTGGTTCCGTACTATCAATATCGCAGGTGAGCAACTCACCGAACAGGAACTGCGCAACGCCGTGTATTGCGGGTCGTGGCTTGCCGATGCGAAACGCTATTTCAGTAAGACCAACTGCCCCGCCTCGCAGTTGGCGAGCAACTACATCAACGGTACTGCCATTCGGCAAGACTACTTGGAGACTGCTATCCGTTGGCTCTCGCATGGGCAGATAGAGCAGTATATGGCTGACCATCAGCACGATGCGAATGCGCATGCGCTGTGGGCGTACTTCAAGAATGTGATAGAGTGGGCGCAGATGACATTCCCTAAGTACCGCCGAGAGATGAAGGGGCTGAACTGGGGATTGCTCTACGACACCTACCACGAGCAGGTGCTGGATGTGACAGCGATAGAGCAGGAGGTAGGCGAACTGATGCAAGACGGTGATATTCAGAACAAAAAGGGCATCTATCTCTATGTGTTGGACCACAAAGAGCAGCACCTCGACTTGCGCGGGTTCGATGAGAAGACCCGACGGAAAGTGTACGAACAGCAGCACGGCGTCTGCCCTATCTGCGGTAAGGTGTTCGACTACGAGTTTATGGAGGCAGACCACATCATCCCATGGAAGAAAGGCGGTCGTACTACCCTCAACAACTGCCAAATGCTCTGTATGGAGTGCAATCGCAGAAAAAGCGGAAAATGAGAATTAGTAGCAAGTCGCAAGAAAAGGTTAGAGGTGAGAGGTTAGAGGTTAGAGGTTAGAGGTTATAGGTGAGTGAGCAAAGACAATTTTGGACACGAACAATTATTCATTATTCATTCTTAATTCTTAATTAGTTTCAATCCCTCCGCTGCGCTCGTCCCCTTGCAAAGGGGACAGGTTCGCAACGTTGTTGGTTCAGTCCTCTCCCCTTTTCAAGGGGAGTACCTGCCGAATGGCAGGGGTAGGGGTTGAAAACAATTTACGAATTGACAAATTTATTTGCACAATAATCAACCGATCAACCCAAATAACCAAATCCCCCCAAACAGAAACCTAGGAACAAAAATTGCGATAGCAATTTTGAGAAACAATTTTCGAATTTTCGAATTTTCAAATGTGAAACAAGGGGGATAAGAGGGGCTCTTCCTGCACAAAAAAAGCCGCTCCATTGGGGAGCGGCTTCGGATAGCACGTTATTGGCAGAAAAAAGTGTGCTATTTTTTGATGAACCGTTCGGTTGTGCGACCGTTTTCGCTATCGATTTGCAGCAGATAGATGCCTTGCGGCAGAGCCGAAACATCGATGTGCGTGGTGGTGCCGTTGGTCGGTTGTGTGAGCCAAATGCGCCCGTCGATGCCAACGACGTTGATGGTGCCATTGGTGGCGGTGGCTACATGCAGACGGTCGGTGGCGGGGTTGGGGTAGAGGCTTACGCTTGCCTCCGCTTCACTGCAGCCGGTCGGGGTTTGGTCTACCCACTCGTAGGCTCCGATGGTAGGTACAGTTGCACGCGTACGCCCTGTGATGTCGGTGGTGATGAAATCCAATGCCGTTGCACTGACCAAGTTGCCTTTGTTCTTCGGGCGAAGTATTTCGTCCGACTCAAAAGCAACCGCCTCGCTGATGTCGGCTGTGCTGCTGATGGCAGTGCGCCATGCGGCTATATCAGCGTACTCCGTAGCACCTATTTTGCCGAAATTCTTGCCTTCGCCTTCGGAATAGAGCAGGTTGTGGTCGAACTTGCTGACATAACTTGCACTCGGTATCCATGCCGCAGGCAGAGCGCTGCTATAAAGCAGATTGTTGATTACCTGCAAGTTGGTTCCCTTTTTCTGGATATACAGCGGATAAGTGGCATCGCCCGATGTGCGTACGGTGTTGTTTGCCAAAATCACGTTCTGGACATTCTTGTTGATATAGATGCCATACGAGTTGCTGCCGGTAGCCGCATTGGCCATGTCCACCACATTATTGTAGATAAGTTCAAGTGAATCCGCCGTTCCGTTGATGTCGCGGATATATAGACCGTGGCAAGCAGTGGAAGCAAGATTGATGTACACGTAGTTGTTGCTAATCTGAGCCCCTTTGGACAGACGCAGGTCGATGCACCAAGTGCTCTTGTCGCTCTCAACCGTCTTGCGGACGATGTTGCCGTCCACCACAGCTTCGGTTTCGCCTTGCGATACGTTGATGGCTTGCGCCCCTTGCCCCTCAAAGGTATTACCGATGATATGTGCGCCGGTCTGTTTCGTTGTATAATTACCGCTCACCGTTACGCCCGTATAGCCGCCCTTGAGCAGCGAATGGCTGAGCGTGAAATAGTTGTTGTTGTAGGTTGCGTCTGCCGCATAGACATATACTAGTTTCATTTGGGTACCTGTGGTGTTCTCGGCACGGTAGATATAGCAACTGTCGATGGTAATATGCTCGGACTTGTTGTCCACCAGCACAACGGTGTGGTAACTGTCGTGGTTGGTCGTCAGGGTCAGGTTGCTGAGCGTGATGTAGTCCGCACCGCTGATTGTGAATACACCCTGTGTCGCATCACCCGCTGAAGAGGATTGCGCCGTATAGTTGTCGTGGCGGATGATGACATCCTCGCGGTTGCCCGTTAAGGAACGGAAAGTAACGGTATGGTCTGCCGATGTGCCGCTCACTTCGGGTATGGTAACTTTTTCGGTGTAAGTCCCCGGCTCGATAAGGAAGGTTACCGCGTCCTCCATACCGTTTTGCAGGGCATCAACGGCAGCCTGTATGGTTTTGAAGTCCGCTTCCGCACTTGCTCCTACGCGGTAGGTGCCGTGCATTCCGCCTATGACTTTGAACGATGCGGACACCGTGTTTTTCGGCTGCGTAGCCGTGCCGTTCACCGCTACTGACTTAAGCGTGGCGGTAGCCGTGCTGTTCTCTTCGGTTTCGGAAGGGATATCCAATGCAATCCAATAGTAGTGCGTACCGCACTCGCTGATGGCATCGTCTGCGGTTACAGGATTGAGAGTACCGAACGAATCGAGCGTCCCCGTCTTGTAGATTTTCACGGCATCGGCGCCAAAGGTGTTTTCGACCGTAAAGTTGCCAATCTTCAGCGGTGTGCGGTCGCCCGACACATACATAGCCGCGCGAAGCACCTTTACATCGGCACTGCCGCGCAGAACGACATCGTTCGACACATCGCTCACCACGATGGAATCAAGCACAAGGTCTTGCAACTCATGGCATGTAACCTCTATTTCCCAACCGTCGGTGGCATAAGTTGTTTTGCTTTGGAAGTTTACCGTCAGTGCACCACTCTCGTCGCTCGAGATAATCACCATTTTGTCGATGTCTTTGGTGTAGTAAGTCAAACTTACATCGGCTTGGTCTTTGGTGGCGGTGCCGTAATAGATATAGAAACAGTCCGCACCCGTTATCGCCCATTTATTCACTTTCAGTTGGATAGCGGTATTCGCCACCGTCGGAACGAATGTTACCGTGCCGCTTGTGCCGGTGGTTATTTGGCCGTCCGGTCCGCCGTTGTCGTAGAAGAGCAGCATGTTCTCATCAACATTCACGGTGTTTGTGCCGGTTTGCAGCAGATAGATGTTGCGCACGGTGCGGCCGTGGTCGGGCAGCGTGGTTGTCAGTGTGTTCCCGCCCGCCGTTATCTGCACGCTCTCGAACTTAACGAGGGTATTGAATGCGGCATTCTCTTTCACATTCACAGCCAAGGTCATTGCATTATCCCCCTCAGCCAATGTAATATTTGGTTCGAGGGTCAGTTCGGTAGTGCCGGCGGTTACCTTGGCTTTGGCTATCACCTTGTCGTCTTGCAGCAGCAGTACCGAGTCAATGGCTGCGGCGCAAGCACTACCCATTGTTACCTTCACGCCGTTCACGGCAAGCGGCGATAGCGTACCCTCGGTGGTGATAGCGGCATCGATCAGCACAGCGTGTTTCTGGTTGCGTACCACGGCTTGGGTCGAAGCGGTCTGCAATTCCGAGGTCTTGACCTCCATGGCAACCGGCGTGTACTCGCTTACGGTAGCATGCCAGCCCTTCGCCGCGTAAGACGAATAATCGGTTTTGGCATTGAAGACAACAGTGATGGCACCGTCCTGCGAAGTGGAGCGTATTTTGCCGGGCCCTGTCGTGCAGTTGGTGGCATCGGCTTGCCACAGCAGGGCGCCTGCGGTACTTGTACCCGCATAAATTTTGTAGTCGGCTCTCACTCCAGAACTACTCGACGAGTAACTTACCGCAAAATCGCTAAAGTTCATCTCAATGATATTGCCTGCGGTAGTCGGGACAAAGGTCGTGATTTGGTCGCCCTGCTCCGCCTTGTAATTGCTGCTATAGGCACTTGCCACCGTGTGCGTGTAGGTCCATGTGTCGTACACGCTGATGGTCTTGGTACCAACCACCGAGTGCCATACATTGGCAACGGTGAGCGCACCTTCGGGCGTGGTGAAGTCGGTGTACTCCGTATTGTCGGCGAAAGTGGCTTTGGTGCATTTGGCATCTACTTTGCTGTCGTTCAGCGCGGAGGCGGCTATGTCACAGGCCAGGTGCAGATAGTTTGCACCCTCGCGCAGCGTAATGCCCTCGTCGCTTGTGATTGTGAATTCATCGTCGCTGACCGTTGCCTCGCCCACTTTGGTACTGGTGGCAAAAGTGCTGTTTGCGCCTGTATAATAGAGCGTGGCTTTGCTTGTCTGTGCAGCGGTTCCGTTGGCAGTGAACGACATCGTTTTCAGCACTTTCGCCGGTTCGGTATTCTCGGTTGTCAGAGCGATGGTCAGCATCGGCACGCCGGTAGTGGCGGCTGCCACGCTTGCACTGCTTGCGCGTGTTACGCTACTGCCCGTTACGGTCATCGCTTGCGGAGTGAACTCGCTCACCGTGGCTTCAAAGCCCGCGCCTTGGTTGTAGGCGGTTTGGTGAATGCTTTTCAGGTACACCGTAAGCGCGCCATTTTCAGCCGTGCTCTTCAAACTATAGTTATCCAATTTGCCGCCATTCACTTTCACAGTATAGACCAAACTATCCGCGCTGGCGGTAACGCCGTTGTAGAATGCGAGAACGTCCGTATTGCCTGTCGAACCTGCGGCATATTCCGAATAGAAAATGTGGATGTTGCGCATGTCAATCTGCACCTTTTGGCCTGCGTGGGCGGGCAGGAATGTTGCATAGCCCTCGAAGCCGAAACTGATTTTGCCATCCGCGCCGCCGTCGTCGTAGAAAGGCGTTTCGCGGTCGATGGTTACATAAAGGTGCTTACCATTCGCCATCAGCACCATCGGGATGACGGTCTGCTGCACGGGCGTTGCCGTGGTCAGCGTGGTATAGCCGTTGAATGTGGAAATGCCCGTGATGGTAAGCGTAGAAGTGGCGTCCACCGTGGCCGTTTCCAATACATCGCCGCATATACGGAATTTATTGTCGCCCGTCGCCAAGGCTTGGTTGAGCGCGAATGTGTATGTATCTCCATCTTTGGACAAGGTGGCATCGACCGCCGTATTTCCTTGATACAGGCGCAGTTGTGTGGCATCATACACGCCATTCTGCGCCAATGTGAACGAAATCGTCTTCAGCGTGTCGGCAGGTGTCAAGCCTTCCGTAGCGATATTAAGCGCACCTAAAACGACCGATGTTTTGTTGGCGTAAACCGAACCCTCCACATCGCCGTAGTCGGCGGTGGCAGAGGTTACGGCCATCGGCTTGACCTCTACGGCGCGTACGGTGGCTTTCCAGCCTTTGCTATTTTTCGCATATTTGAATATGAAACAGCAACTCAATGCCCCCGTGGCATCGGTGGATGTGTAGGTGAGATTGGAATAAGTGCCGTCCAACTCCGCCAAGCGATTGTCGGTGATTGATGAGAATGGGTTGGTTGACACGCCGCTTGTTGTGGTCGGATAGTCCACTTTTGTCGTATCGAACACGCCATTGTAAACATAAAGTGTCGCGACATAAGTACTAAAGTCTGTCAATACATTTACCTCATCAAACACAATTTGAATGACATAGCCATCTTGCGCAGGCTTGAAGATTGTAGTCGCCAGCGAGTTGTTGATCGAGGCAGAGGCAATATCTTCCGTGCCTTTGTAGTCGTAGTAGGTGACAGGTGCGTCCTTGTCCACCGTTACGACCTGTTTGCCGAACTGCGGCATCAGCACATCGTCGGCTCTGCCTGCCAGTGGCGCGAGGGCTAAAAGCCCCCACAGCAAAAGTTTCTTTTTCATGTTGTTTGTTTTTAGATGATTATTTTTGTAAATTTTGGTTCCAAAAAGATGGTGTCGCACAAAAAAAATAGGCTGTTCGACGAAAAATCAAACAGCCTATCGGGGTATATGCATGCACCACAAACCAAACGCACTCGGTTGTGCGTCGGCAGCGGTCATCAATGCGCTCTATTCCTCGAAAGCGTGCTTGATCATCAGTACATTGGCAGGTCTTCTGACTTGTTACGGCTCGAGCGCCTTCCCACAAACGTCGGTTTGCAGTGGCTTATCGCCTCGCCTTGGGTTGTAACTTACAGCAGCGGGTCTGTTCAGGATTCGCACCTGATTCCCTTTTAATTCCACGCCTTGTGGCGCAGAAACCGAATGCCTTGCAGTATGTTCAGTCGTTTGCCGCTCCACCGAACGGCGCTGCAAAGATACTACTTTTTTAATTAAGAATTATGAATTTAGAATTAAGAATTAAGAATTTTTTAGTAGCAAGATAAAAGGTGAGAGGTTATAGTTTATAGTTTATAGTTGAGAGGTTGTTATTTACGGATTTTTCATTGTCAATTATCAATTGTCCATTATCCATTGTTTAGTTGTTGGGCGCGAACCTGTCCCCTTTTCAAGGGGAGTACCTGCGAAGCAGGGGTAGGGTTCTATGTCAATTAACAATTTAGAATGAAAAATGAACAATTAACCCGTTGGCGGAATTATTTTAATCGAAAAAAACAAAAAAAATACACGAAAAAAGTTGCACATGTCATTGATTTTTAGTAATTTAGTGGTGTCAAAAATCATTAAATACAATGATCAAAAACATGTACAACTTACACGCAAAGTTCGCCAAAATACTTGAGATATGCAAACAATTCTCCCAAAATCTTGTCAATGAGGATGGAAATGTCGTTCGTCCGGGGCCAGTGCCTAAATTTTCCGACTTGGAAGTGGTCGCCCTATCTTTGACGGCAGAAGCGGAAGGCATTGATAGCGAAAAATGGTTGTTCGACAACAAATTACAAGAGTATAAAGACAGTTTCCCGAATATCATATCTCGAAGGCAATTTAACGACCGCAGAAAGAAAACAGCAGAACTGTGCGAAAAAATCCGCAAAAGAATCGCAATGGAAATGGATGGTAACGAACAACAATTCTTCGTAGATTCAAAACCGATACCTGTATGTCGGCTTGCGAGAGGGGAACGCTGCCAAATGGGGAAGACTGGAGATTATGCGACGGCACCTGATTTTGGATATTGCGCCTCACAAAACACACATTACTTTGGCTATAAATTGCACGCAATGTGCGGATTAAGCGGCGTGATACACTCTTACGATTTGTCGAAAGCAAGCGTCTATGACCTCAATTATATGAAAGATGTACGCTTGCAATATCACGATTGCAACATCTATGGAGATAAGGGATATATCGGGGCGGATGTGCAACTTGATCTGTTCGAGACGGCACACATACGGCTTGAATGTCCGTACCGACTCAATCAGAAAGATTGGAAACCGACATTCATTCCGTTTGCCAAGGCAAGAAAGAGAATTGAGACGCTTTTTTCGCAACTGACCGACCAATTTCTGATCATTAGAAACTATGCAAAAATAACGACCGGTCTGTTTGCCAGAATTATCGGCAAAATTAGTGCGCTGACCGTTTTACAATATGTAAACTTCATTAACAACAAACCCATCGGAAGAATTAAATACGCACTAACCTAATTCCGCCAACGGGTAATAATTAAGATTTTTTCGATAAGCGAGAGCAAAAACTTGCAAAATTGTGCAGTTCGCAACACAAAAATCTGCAAATTCTTGCAGTTTACAAGCCAAAAACTTGCAATTTCTTGCAGTTTAGCGAGCAAAAATCTGCAAAATCTTGCAGTTCGCAAGCTATAAATTTGCAATTTCTTGCAGTTTAGGCTTGTAGGATTGAAAGAAAGGTTGTATCTTTGCTGGCGTAAATCGTTTATATAGAACACTATGGATTTGATTAGTATACTGCAAGACCAAAAGCAAGAGGTGGTGGCGACGGATATACGCCAATGGTGCTCGCGCAAGGAGGAGAAATCGTTGGACTTGGACAGCCCTTTGGCGCAAGTAGTGATAGGGGTTCGGCGCAGCGGCAAATCAACGCTGTGCATGAAAGTCATCAAAGAGAGCGGACTCAACTTCGGATATGTCAACTTCGATGATGAGCAGTTGGCTCGTCTGCGGGCGGAGCAACTGAACGATGTGTTGGACGCTGTATATAAAGTGTATGGCGATGTCAATCACTTGTTCTTGGACGAGGTGCAGAATGTCCCCGATTGGGCGCTGTTCGTCAATCGGTTGCTGCGGCAGGGTATGCACCTGCTACTGACGGGCAGCAACGCCAATCTGCTATCGGGTGAATTGGCGACGCACCTCACGGGGCGGTACAACCAAATAGAGTTGTACCCGTTCTCGTTTGCCGAGTACTGCACCGTGCGGCAAGTGGATACCGAGACGCAAAGCACCAAGGCGAATGCACTGCGCTACAATGCATTAGAGGACTATATGCAGCAGGGCGGTTTCCCCGAGTTGCTGCACCTGCGTAACCCGCACACCTATACCCTCTCGCTGCTGAACGCTATTCTCAAGAAAGATATCTGCAAGCGTTACAGCGTGCGCCACCAACAGACCTTGTCGGATTTAGCCAACGGGGTGCTAGACAACTTCTGCCAGGAGATTTCGTACAAACAACTGTCGGAACAGTATCAATTAGGGTCGGTGCATACTGCCAAACAGTATCTGCACTACTTGGAGGAGGCGTACTTGGTGCGAACGCTACCGCTGTACTCTTTCAAGAACCGCGACCGACAGACCCAACGCAAATACTACGCCGTTGACCCCGCTTTCATCACCAACCACGAGGATATGCTGCAACGCCCCAATCTCGGGTGGCGGCTTGAGAATGTAGTGGCTATCGAACTTATGCGGCGAATGGATAGTGAGTTGGAGCAACTCTACTACTACAAGCAGTCGCGCCTCTTCGAAGTGGATTTCGTGCGGGTGCGGTTGGGAAAGATAGAAGAGTTGGTACAGGTTACTTACGACTTTACCGCCCCGAGTACGAAGCAGTACAACCGAGAAGTGGGCGGATTGGTCAAGGGTGCAAGACTGACGGGGTGCAGGAACTTGCTGCTGATTATCATGGACGGCAAACCACAGACTATTGAGCAGGACGGGTACACGATTCGATGTGTCCGTGCAACGGATTGGTTGATAGACATTTCCTAACCGAACCTCCCCTACCTATCCCAAGGAGGAGAACTTGCAATTTCTTGCAGTTCGTGAGCCAAAAACTTGCAAAATTGTGCAGTTCGCAACACAAAAACTTGCAAATTCTTGCAGTTCGCGAGCCGGAAACTTGCAATTTCTTGCAGTTTGAGATTGTGGGGAGATAAAAAAAGATTGCCTGACAAATTGTCAGGCAATCTTTTTGTTGGCGCAATCTGCGCTTATGATCAGCGGATTAGTGGCGAACAAACAGATTCGGAGAGGCAACAATCCCTTTCGATGCCTTGGCCGGAGTGTTCGAAGTGCTGTTTTTTGCCGCGGTAAGCGTGCCCGTATAGGTAATCTCCACAGACGCGCCTTTCGAGTTGGTGGCATACACCTCTATCTTGCACTTGCCATCTTCGTTCGAGAGAACAATCGCTCCATCGGTGAGGAGATAGACAGGATCGGTCAACTGCTTCCCGCTGATTGTAGCAAAGTAACTGTTGCTCACTGAACCATCATTTGCATCGTAGTGACCGGCGGCAATAGTCCCCGACTCATAGTACGTTCCAATATAGTATGCATTTGCAGGAACAATCGTTACGGCATCTTTGTCGCTCTCGTTCTCGTAGAAAGCGATGAACTGCAGATACTTTGTGCCGTCGTTGAGAATGAATGCCGCATAGTTCTTCCCTTTTTGCGACTCATAGTTATACTGCGCCGTGGTCTTGGCGGGGTCGAAAGTATACTCGATATCGTCCTCTGCATCAATCGCATAACCGGTTTCGGCATAGTCGCCAGCGACATTGATTGTATAGAATACGCTATCCGATGCCATCAGTTTCAGCACAGCGGAATAGGAGTCGGTGCCTGCCTCTTTCACCTCGACCGTGCCATAGAGTGCCGTCAACGGCTTCTCGATACCAGTACCCGATACATATCCGAAGGCGCTGAAGTAGGTATTGAAGTTTGCTACGCCATATGAGCCAACGAATTGGGTAGAATAGTAGGAGAAATAGAGTGCAAAATCGCCGTCGCTCAACGAGCCATCGTCATTGGTGATGACAAAATAGCCGCCGTCGTTGCTGTAGTCGAGGAACTTCGCATCGGTGATGTTGATGGTTTTGTTCGCTACGGGCGTAATCTTCTGACCGAAATGTACGACGAAGAGGGAGTCGTGGGCGGCGGTGTAGTACTTCGCCGTAATCTCGATGCGCCCCTCGTCGGTGTAGTTCTTGACGGTTGCCGAGATGGAGTCGATGTTGTAAATCGTTCCACCGCCATCTTCTTCGCCATCGGTACCGAAGAGGAAGCCCCATACTTGCGACTCACCCGCGTCACACTTCGCCGAATAGGTGCCATCGACAAAGGTTGAACCCTTAATAGACAGCGTTACGCTGTAATCGGCGTTACTGCCCGTGGCAATCACATTGCCCAACGAGCCATCGTTGTCGTTAATGTACTCGGCCGAAGTAATAGCCACCTCTTGTTTGAACTTGACAAGAGCATCTTCATCGGGAACAGTATCCGTTGGGATAGAGTCCGTTGGTGCAGTCGATTGATCTGGTTCTTTTGGGTCGTCTTTTTTACAACCAACCGCAAGCAGCATAATTGCGGCTGCCAGCGCATACTGAAACTTTTTCATACCTAAATTATTTATATGGTTTAAGACAGTTTCCGAGCCCTTAAAAGCCTTTGTTACTGATAGATGAATTATCGCGCCAAAGATACGCAATTTTATATTTTGCAAATAGCGTGCGCGCCTATTTTTATGCTACACAACATAAAAATAGCACTATTTTTTCTAATTTTTCCCTCTCACACAGCGCAAAAACATATTCTACAACATATTTTGCGCAATGCGCAGTAGTATAGTGAGAAAGTGGGTTAGCAGTGAGAAATTAGGAATGAGGAGTTAGAAGTTAGAAGTTAGTAGTGAGTAGTGAGTAGTTAGGAATTAGGAGTTGTTGGGCGCGAACCTGTCCCCTTTACAAGGGGACGAGAAAAACAACAGTTTTTCGGGTGGGGTTAAATCCTAATGAAGAATTAGGAATTTTTTCGGTAAGTGAGGGCAGTGCCAAACTTGTTTGAGCAATGTCGAACGTAGAAAAAATGCGCACAGCGAATTAAGAATTGTTCGCGTCCAAGTTGGTGACGTTGTTGGTCGTTTTTGAGTTTTTCGTTTTTTTTCGTTCATTTCTTTTGACGACCAAAAGAAACGAACCAATTTTGCGATTGAGCGAGCGCAAAGCAAACTTGTTTGCAATTTGCCGAGCGTGAGCAAAATCAAGAATTAAAGAAAAGTCGCCAGCTGGGGCGCGAGCGTTGCCAAAAATTGGCGGTTTTGGTTTCGGCGGCGCCAAAACTCGCTAACGCTCAAACACTGCCGCCGCTTTTCGAAACACAAAACCTGATTTTTGACACTCGCCGCCCAATGCTGGATTTCTTTCGCATTGAAATCAATTTGCAAATCCGTAAATCTATAAATCTTTGTTCTTTGCTCCTTGTTCTAATTGTCTTGCTACTAGAAAAATTTGAAGATTTGAAAATTTGAAGATTAAGGCGTTTCGCTTACCGACAATTTGAAATTTGATTAAATAATTGGAAATTAAATAATTAGATAATTAAAAAGTCTTTGCTCTTTGTTCTTTGTTCTCTCACCTATAACCTATAACCTATAATTATCTTGTGTCTTGCTACTATTAAATGTCTTTGCTCTGAAAAAATGCAAATCCCGTGCGATCAGAAAGTGCGCTTTGTAACAGCCTGCCACAAGGTTAATCTATGTCTCGAACGAGACGGACTGCCCGCCCGTAGTAGCGAGCACCGCTGCCGTTCTGGCTATCGCCGTCGGCGCCGCCTGTGTCCGCCGTACGCGCACTGAAGATCAGGAAGTATGCCTCGGTTGCGCCGTTCGCCGTAGCAGACCAATAGGTGCAACTCTTCTGCACATTGTACACTTGCTCTGCCCTGTAGCGACCTCCCGCAGCAGGCAAGAAAACCGCACCTGCCGTTTCCAATTTCTGCCATTCGTCAAGCGAGAAAGTTTGATAAGCAGCGTAGGCTTCTTCGCTGTTCTCATCGGCGAAGCCGCTCTTGAAGGTTATGCCATCGGGGCAAGTCCATACATCGGGGAGGAGGATCAGGCCATTCACAGAGTCCGTATCACTCAATTTGATACAGGCAACGCCTCTTTTTGCGCTTGCTTCGGTGCGAAAGTCGAGCAGAAAATACCATTCCTGTTGGGTAAGGGTGCGGAAAGTTTTGGGTGCATAACCACTGACGGAGTTTTTGCCCCAATCGTAAAAGTCGCCCTTATAGTCGTTGGATTCTCCGGAAGTACCGACGCCACACATAGCAGTACCACTGCTACCGCTCCAACCGAAGAGGTCTATCTTGTCGGCGAGGTTGCCGTCGCTGATATTGGCTGTGCCCAATACATCGTATTGGTTTTCGGCGAATGACCAACTGTCTGTGGATTGCGTGTACTGCAAGTTGCCCCGCGAGAAAGCGACATTCTTATCTATCGCTACCGAGAATACGCCTGCCAATGCCGTTCCGTCGTCGTCGCTAGGGCATTTGTAGAGATAAACCGTGTCGTGCACCTCTTTGTACACAATCTTTTGCGTGGCACGCGGCAGTATCAGTTTGAGCGTATCGCCCTCTATCATATTGTTCATATCGTAGGTGATACTGTCGATGGTGGTAATCGGTTGCTCGTAGTACACCTTGCCATTCAGCCACACCACTTGATTGGTTTGCGCCTGCAGCAGCAGACTGCTCAACGCCACTGCAAACAGGAAAAATACCTTTTTCATATCAGATGTTTATTTTGATTTATTTTCTTGCGGCAAAATATGTGCCAAATTCTATTTAACCTGATTTTCAGGAACTTGAAGTTCATTGCAAGCGTCTGCCGTGGGCATCGTACTGCACGCCATCGACCACGATAATCAGTTGTCCGCCCACGATGTATTTCTCCACTCGGCGAACAGGGCGATTCTCGTTGTTCTCCACTGGGTCGATAGCGGTGGGAGTCTCCTCCTTGTACACCCCATAAGCGATAACGAATTGGTCAAGACTCTCGGCGGGCACACGCAACTGCTCTACACCATCGATAGACAGCACGACGGTTCCCTTGTCGTAACTCACCTTGGGCATCGCCGTCAAGCGATAGCACTTGCTCGTGCCGTCCACCCAAGCATAGACGGCGTTTATTTCTGCCTCCTGTGCGCGGGCAACCATCACAGCCAGCAGGCTGCATAGCAACAGGATTGTTCTTTTCATACGCATTTATTGTTTGTGGTTCAAGACAACTTTAGAGGATTTTTTCTAAAGTTTTTTAGTAGCGTTTTGTATAGATTTTTGTCTCTGTTATTGTATCTAAATTCGCACTCTTTTAGGTG
>CAVHKB010000040.1:0-15053 GCA_963636305.1 Prevotella sp. P5-108 | reverse complement strand
CACGGAAGCCGTGAACCATTTCCGCGACAACTTCCGCAAGGAGGGGTTTGTGGACTCGTCGCTGCAACCGTGGAAACCCTCCAAGCGTAAGAGTAATCCCAAGCACCCGGACCAAGCCTACAACACGCTCATGTCGCGGCGCAACAACCTCTACAAGTCCATTCGTAAGGAGACGGCACCCGGCGAGGTAACAGTCTATACCAATGTGCCGTATGCGGCAGCGCACAACGAGGGTACGAACCGTGCGGGCAGAAACCACCAAGTACGCATACCCAAACGGCAGTTTATGGGGTACTCGAAGCAGTTGGACGACAAGGTGCGCCGTATGATAGATGCGGAGGTACGAAAGATAATTACCGATTAAACAACACGAAGTCATTAACACAAAGTCATTAACGCGAAGCAATAAACATGGAATTGACAACCCCCCGCTTCGCCGCAGCCCGCAGAATACTTCGAACAACCTCTGTTGAAGAAACCAAAATGAAACCAAGATGAAACAAAGATAAAACAAAAAAAGGCTGTCTAACGGAGTATGTCAAACAGCCTTTCTATTATCGGTATTCTTGCAATAGTCGTTCTGTAAGTCTCTTTTCTTCTTATGGTGCAAGAATTATAGTACTTCGTTGAGTATTTTGTCTAAATCTTTTGGAAGGTCGCCGTTATAGTCAGTGTATGGTATTCCAAAACGGTCAAGTACTAATTTGAAACGCCTAAATCCTTCGGGGTCTTTAAGTGCAACCCATGAAATACCTAAAGCATCACATTGGTTCTTGTTTTGTTGTGAGAGAGTGTCGGCAACAAAGACATTACTATCACGAGCGATAATGGCATCTGCGCTTTCTGGATTTCCTTGTCCCATTAGTTTGACTTCACACTTATATTGTTTGCCGTTATGATTCAAATAGAAATCTATTTCACGGTCGAAAGCAAGTTTACGGTTACGGGTAAAATGTTCAGCATTGTAATACTTTTCATCTACTTGATAGAGTTTGCAGAGTGTAATCATTAAGTACTTTTCTACTTTCTTGCCCATAGTACTCCAAGCCCCACCGCGCAAAGCAGCACGCTTAACCGCCAAAGCATTGATAACTATAAGGCTTTCGCTAATGTTCAAATCAACGCTTACACCCTTGAATTTGATAGTAAGAGTCAAATCTATTTCAGGTTCCGATTCCGTTAAAGCCAAAATGCTATTATACAATGCTTCAAAGTGTTCGTTCGAGGCTTCAATAACAATTTCCTTAGTAGAACTACGGTACATATTATGAATGGTCTTCTTATTTAGCCCTGCATTTATAGCAATGTCTTCAGCAGGTAGGTTCTCATTCATAAATGCTTTACGATACCAATCAATAGTAATCTCTTGTGAGTTCAGTTTAGCACTAACTACTTTCTTAAAAAAATCAACAGCAAACTGTAAGAAGTCTGCGTTAATCATATTTACTATTTCGGTTCTATGGTCTTGTGACTGAATAACGCGGGTTATAATGTTTTTTACGACCTGTTCTTTGAGTGTCATAGTTGTATAGATTTTTGAAATTGTTCAAAGGTTAGGAATTTCGCAGGTTTACTTTCAAACATAGATTTGTCCTGTTCAAATGTCTTCATATACTCAAAATAAGCGTTGTCTATTTCTGTAAGGAAAGCATATCTACCTAATGCTCTTGCCGTTCTGCCCAATGTACCACTGCCGCCGAATGGGTCAAAGACCAAATCTCCTTTATAGGAATAATACTCTACCACTCTTTTGCATAGTTCTTCTGGGAATACTGCAGAATGTACTTTGTCGGACTTAGGGCATATAGCCCAAACATTTGTAGTCTCAAATTTGCCCTGCACTTTGCTTTCTTGAACTGTCTGAAAATCATATTGGTGCATATTCCAATCAAGCAACTTGTCGGTATGTTTCCGATAAACCATTAGGTATTCGGTTACGGCGTTGGGTTTGTAAGCCAAAGGTTTTCGGTGCTGTTCAAAGCCTCCAACACGGTTTTTGACACTATATTCGGGTTTGAGCCACACAATATCATCAACAAAATCCCATCCTATTTTGACGAGTATGGCGTGCAAGTCAAAGGGTATAGGGTAGCGGATTGATTGGTGCTGTCGACTTATACGCGGGACAATAACTGGCGAGGTGTTAACAACTAAGAACCTGCCCTCTTTAGTAACTCTATGAACTTGCTCAAAGACTTTTTGCAGGAACTGCAGGTAAGCCTCGTAACTTGGGTAAATTGAGTAATCTCGTGCGTTGTAGTAAGGTGGTGAGGTAAAAGTCAAGTGTATGCTATCATCCATTACTAAATCCAGTACTTTGAGTACATCGGCATTGACGACCACATTTTGCAAAAAGGGATAACTATGCGTGTGTGGCATAACTTGTTTCTTTGCCTTTTGTTCTTGAAAATACTCTTTACGAATGACAGATTTTATCATTTCATTAGGGTGGTTGATAAGTGCCTTGAGTGCGTTATCAACTTTTGGATTGCCTTTGAAGACGAGCAGTCCTCGTATGGCTTGACAGATAACTTTTGGGTCTTGTTGGTTGAGTATATCAATTAGATTATCAATAGTTTGCGGAGTGCGCATACGCCCGATTGAGGATACTGCTTCTCTCTTTACCATTGTGCTTTTGTCATTTTGTACAATCCCTGTCAGGTGGTCGAGATAATCAAGACAATGCAGTTTACCGAGAGTTTTAACTGCTTGTACTCTGACGGTTTCGTTGGGATAGTACAAGAGCGGTAAAATTGAATTGCCGTCGAAGTTATCATTTTGAGAGCCAAATTGCTCAAGGTTATTAAGCAGTTCCGAAACAGTTGCTGTTTGTGAATATGAAAACACCCTATTATTTTGCATATTTTACCAATTTAGGCGTATAGGTTCCAAATGAATGAGGTCTAAAAATTCTCAGGTTTAAGAATGTTACCGAATAAATAGCAAACGCTATTATTATTATGTTTTTCTTGGGGTATTGAGTATATACCCCATAAGAACATTGCAAAGGTAGTATAATTTTAAGATATAAACAAAATTGTCGTACATTTTACCTGTCTGCTGGCAGAAATGTATGACAAAGCGATTTCCGACCTCTGTTGATGAAACAAAAATGAAACAAAAATGAAACAAAAAAAGGCTGTCTAACGGAGTATGTCAAACAGTCTTTTTTCGATGCGTTATTTTACCGATACTTTATCGGTATGTTATCAATGCAGGCGGCAACTGTCTTCGTTGTCGAAATCACGCTGCGGTCTGCGTTCTGTGCGCTCGGGTCTATGATTCCGATGCTCGGGACGACCGTTGCGGTCACCTCTTTGCGGGCGTGCAGTACGCTCCGGCTCTACATAGCCCTCCGGTTTTTCTTTCAATGCCCTTGCAGAGAGTTTGAACTTACCGGTCTTTTCGTCAACATCAAGCAACTTGATTGTAATTTTGTCGCCTTCCTGTATGCCCGTTTCTTCCATTGTTTCGAAGCGTTTCCAGTCTATCTCCGAGATATGGAGCAGTCCTTCGTGTCCCGGCATAAATTCGACGAAGCATCCATAAGGCATAATTGACTTGACGGTAGCCTGATAAGTCTCGCCTACTTCAGGTAGAGCCACAATGGCTTTGATTTTAGCCACAGCAGCGTCCATCGACTCTTTGTTGTTGCTGGCGATTTCGACCTTGCCTCCTTCTTCCACCTCGTCTATAGAGATGACTGCACCTGTTTCTGCCTGAATACCTTGTATGATTTTACCACCAGGACCTATCACAGCACCAATCATGTCTTTAGGAATCATCATTGTTATGATGCGCGGTGCATGTGGTTTGATGTCGGCACGAGGCTCCGGCATTGTTTCGAGCAGTTTGTCGAGTATATACATACGGGCTTGGTGTGCCTGTGCAAGTGCGTTCTCCAATACTTCGTAACTAAGTCCATCGACTTTGATGTCCATTTGGCATGCCGTCAGTCCGTCGCGTGTGCCTGTTGTTTTGAAGTCCATATCACCGAGGTGGTCTTCATCGCCGAGTATGTCGCTTAGGATTTTGTAATTGAGTTTGCCGTTTACCAGTTCGGAAATCATACCCATAGCGATGCCGCTTACTGGCTTTTTGATAGGTACACCTGCGTCCATCAGAGCGAGTGTGCCTGCACAGACTGTCGCCATTGATGAGGAGCCGTTCGATTCGAGTATGTCGCTCACAACGCGAACGCTATATGGGAAGTCGGCGGGTACCATGTTTTTCAATGCACGGCACGCCAAGTTACCGTGACCTATCTCACGACGGCCTACGCCACGCTGTGCTTTTGCCTCACCTGTTGCGAACGGCGGGAAATTGTAGTGCAGCAGAAAACGGTCGCTTCCTTGAATAAGCGCCTCATCTATCATCTTCTCGTCTCTGCTGGTTCCGAGAGTTACAGTTGCCAATGCTTGTGTTTCTCCTCGAGTGAATATGCTCGAACCATGAGGACCTGGCAGAGGACTGACCTCGCACCAGATAGGGCGTATGTCGGTTGTTTGTCTTCCGTCAAGACGCTTTCCCTCATCTAATACGGCGCGCCGCATGGCTTCTTTCTCTACATCGTGGTAGTAGCGGTCGACCATTGCTGCTATTTCGTCGGTATCGACACCGAGTGCTTCCGCACGCTGTGCCATGTAGTCTGCTTTCTCGTTCTTGAAGTCGTCGCAAATCTGCGAGAACATTGCCTCACGATGATGCTTGTCGGTGTCGGCGGAGGTGGCTTGTGCGTAGGCGCGTGCATAACTGAAGTCGTGTACAGCCTGTTTGAGTTCGTCGTCGTTGACCTCGTGGCAATACTCGCGTTTCACCTCTTTGCCGTAGGCTTTCATCATCTCCTGTATAGCGAGGCACTCGGGTTTGATTGCCTCGTGTGCTGCTTTGATGGCTTCAAGCATGACAGATTCGGGTACTTCTTTCATTTCTCCTTCGACCATCATGATATTGTCGTAGGTGGCAGCGACCATCAGTTCAAGGTCGGCTTGCTCGCATTGTTCGAATGTAGGGTTGATGACCATCTGTCCGTTGACCCGCGCCACGCGAACCTCTGAGACAGGTCCGTCGAAAGGTATATCAGAGCAAGCGAGTGCTGCTCCTGCTGCGAGTCCTGCGATGGATTCGGGCATATCGATGCCGTCAGCGGAGTACATTGTCACATTGACAAATGTCTCTGCATGGTAGTTGGATGGGAATAGTGGGCGCAAGGCACGGTCGATGAGGCGTGCAATCAGGATTTCGTAATCTGATGCTTTGCCTTCTCTTCTGGTGAAGCCACCTGGAAAGCGTCCTGCACTGGCGAATTTTTCTTTGTACTCGACGGTAAGCGGCATGAAGTCGGTACCTGGTACAGCGTCTTTGGCACTGCATACGGTGGCAAGCACCATAGTGTTACCGATGGTTGCCATTACTGCTCCGTCGGCTTGTTTGGCGAGTTTGCCTGTTTCGAGCGTGATGACGCGTCCGTCGGGGAGTTTGATTTCTTTTCTTACGATATTCATTATAAGTTTTATTTTATAGGACACCGTTTGTGTCCCGTGATACAATTGGATGCCGAATTGCATCCTTATCTCTTTGACCACGCAAAGTCGCGGCAAAGGTACTGCTTTTTTTTGAAATTTTCATACATTATTAAACTTTATTTCTTGGGGTGCTTTCCGTAGGGTTCTGGAGGCACGGAGAAAGGCTTGTGATAGGGTGTTGGTAGGTTCGTCCTTCGAAAATCACCCGTTAATCACCCAATAATCACCCAATAATCACCCAATAATCACCCAAAGAAGACAGGTAGGAGTATGCTATGCGGAAACAATAATCACGCTACCGAAAAGAATTCCGATAGCGTGATTGCAGGCTCGCCGAATGTCGTTCGGGTTATGAGGACGGCGTGGACATTCTGCGGGAGATGCTGTTAGGGTGGGAATTACTCCTTGAGCCTGTTGGCGATATGTTCACGGAGCCGTTTGACTTCTTCCTCGAGGTTGGCATGCCATGTACGGCGGTCTTCGGCAGGGTCGTTGTCGGCAATGGCTTCCGAGAACATTTGCTCTGCGAGTTCGATGCTGTGTTCGATGCTGTACTGTTTGCCTTCTTCGGCATATTCAGGCTCCATCTTTTTGCGTTCTTCGGGATGGTCTAACCAATAGTCGATTGCGTTTGCCAAATCGGCAGGGTCACCGGGCAGGAACAGGCTGCGTCGGTCGAGCGCGAACTGAGGCGTGGCCGAGCGGTCGGAGTTGGCGATGACAGGTACGACGCCGGTAGCGAAAGCCTCGATGCAAGAGATGGCTTCTATTTCGATGTCGGCGGCGTGTACATAGAGGTCGGTTTGTGCCAGCGTGTCGATGAGTTCCTGTTTGTCGAAGAACTGGAAGATGGGAGGGTTTTTGAGTCCTTCCGCGCGTTTGTTGAGTGCTTCGAGCAGAGGTCCTTGTCCCGCGAAGATAAGTTGTATGCTATCTGCGTACTTGCTGAGTTTGACGGCATCGATGATGACATCCTGTCGTTTTTCCACCGAGAGGCGTCCAATCATCATAATCACTATTTTGCCGTCGTAGGCAGGGGACTTCTTTTCGTCGCGCCGATACTTAAAGTCGGGTTCCACACCGTTACTGATGACATGCAGTTTGGCCTTGTATCCGTTTTCGACCAACTGATTGGCTATAAAGCGACTGGGACAGTGGATGTGCTTGAAGTGGTTGTAGAATATATCGCGGAAGGCAAGGTAGAGTGTCTTGTTGACGAGGGTGGCATCTTTGAGTCCGATGCTGGATGTGATGTTTTCGGGCTGTACATGGAATGCGGCAGTGTGGGGGATGCCTAATTTCTGGCACACTTTGAGTCCCTCGAGGGAAAGAGCGAAGGGCATCATGAAATGCACGACATCTGCCCACGATATGGCATTTTCGAGGACATCGACTTCAGGTTTGGCAAACGCCATTCCCTGTGCCTTAATGAGTTTCTCGCCGATGGGCAGTTTCCATTCGGCAACGACATATTTGTTTTCTGTTTCTGCGCCAGTAGAGATGACGCGGACCTCGTTGCCATGTTCCCGAAGGTGGTTGGCAAAACGCTTCGCCGAGATGGTTGTTCCATTGTTGGCGGCATCGAATTGGTCGATTACGAGTAGGATTTTCATTGCAAAGTTGTATTTAGTGTTATTGAAACAGTTGTGTTTGTGGTTGGTTGTTCTGCGGTATAATTTTTGTTGTCAGTAGCAAGTACCATAACCGATGAAAAGTGTATGATAAATCCTCATCAACATCTTAAGCGTTTCTATATTACGCTGTTTGTCCTGACCATAGTGTTGGGTGTAGCCAATGTTGTTTACTTGTGTTTCCGTCCGGAGTCGACATTGAATGCGATCTTGTTCTGCGGGTTGCAGTATGTGGCTATGTTGCTTATCTTGGCGGCACCTATTGTGTTGCGCAAGCGGTTCTTGCTGAATGTTCCGCTCATTCTGTCGGTTGCCATTGCGGCGTTTGCGTTTACGGCAATGGTGTTGGGTGACGGTCTTAACTTCTATGGTCGTTATCCGTGGTGGGACTCGTTGTTGCATTTGTTGTCAGGCGGTGTTCTTTCGTTTATCGGTCTGTGGGTAGTGCATATTCTTTTGTCGGAGTCGGACAAGGTAGTGTTCAGCAATAAGTATTTCTTGGCATTGTTTCTGTTGATGTTTTCATTGGCATGCGGAGCGATTTGGGAGATTTGCGAATACACTTACGATGATTTGTTCGGCACGAATACGCAGCAGTTTATGGCGACGACCTCCGGTTCCATTTACACTGCGCAGGATGTACCCTTGTGCGGTCATGAGGCGTTGCGTGATACGATGACCGACCTTACGCTTGACTTCATAGGCGGTTTGATTGTTGCTTTGTATGTGTTGTTTCGTCATAACGCGTTTATGGAGAGGCACTCTGCAGATTCTGTACTTGATTCAGCGTCCATAGTGGATGTTCTGGAGGAGGATGCTGCTGCCAAGTCGCAAGCGGACACGACCGATGCTTCGTCGGCGACGCACGGCGGATCTCAATCCGAGAACAAGTCCCTGCACACATAGTTCACCCTTTCAAAATATGTGCCAATCAGGGCTATGACCGGAGTACGGACGGACAAGTTTTCTGCAGGCACGGGAGAGTGGGGTAGGTGGCAACATAAAAAGAAACCGACAGGTTCGTCTTTGCGACCTATCGGTTTCTTGTTTGCTTTCCCTAAGTGACCCCGGAGGGGCTCGAACCCTCGACCCACTGATTAAGAGTCAGTTGCTCTACCAACTGAGCTACGGAGTCAACGCTTACTTTCATAAAGCGGCTGCAAAGGTATAGTAAAGTTTTGAAACTTGCAAGTGCTAACTGAAAAAAATGTTATTGCAGCCTCTTAAAGTACATCTTATTCCGACGGAGGAGGTTGTTTGCTTGTGGTTTGCCAAAGATATTTTTCCGTATGTTTGCCGTTCTCGGTAAAATGTCGTAACTTTGCCGCAAGGATTTGTGTACGGATATACAGTTTGTTCGGTACACTTGTTGTAATGTATAGAAAACAATAACTTCAATAGACAAAGGAACTATGGAATTTAACTATGAGCCTATGTTTCAACTTGGTGCGGACGACACTGAGTATTATCTGCTTACCAAAGACCATGTCTCTGTGGGCGAGTTCGAGGGTAAGCCTGTTCTGAAGATAGAAAAGGAAGGTTTGACCCGAATGGCAAATGCCGCTTTTCGTGATGTGTCATTCTTGCTACGCCGTTCTCACAATGAACAAGTGGCGAAGATATTGCGCGACCCCGAGGCCAGTGCCAACGACAAATATGTAGCCCTTACATTCCTGCGCAATGCGGAGGTTGCCGCCAAAGGACAACTTCCATTGTGCCAAGATACGGGTACTGCCATCATTCACGGCGAGAAAGGGCAACAGGTGTGGACAGGTTACTCTGACGAAGAAGCCCTTTCCAAAGGAGTGTTCCTTACTTATACACAGGAGAACCTGCGCTATTCGCAGAATGCTCCTTTGTCGATGTACGAAGAAGTCAATACGAAATGCAACCTCCCCGCACAGATTGATATAGAGGCCACAGAGGGTATGGAATATCGTTTCTTGTGCGTCACCAAAGGTGGCGGTTCGGCGAACAAGACCTATCTTTACCAGGAAACAAAGGCGCGCATACAGAACGAGAACACGCTCGTTCCTTTCTTGGTGGAGAAGATGAAGAGCCTCGGTACTGCAGCCTGTCCGCCGTACCACATTGCCGTTGTCATTGGCGGTACGAGTGCCGAGAAGAACCTGCTCACGGTTAAGTTGGCTTCTGCGCACTATTACGATAATCTGCCTACCACAGGTTCGCCTGCAGGACGCGCGTTCCGAGATGTGGCATTGGAGGAAAGACTGCTCAAGGAAGCCTATAAAATCGGTTTGGGTGCGCAGTTCGGAGGCAAATATATGGCGCACGATGTTCGTGTCGTTCGTCTGCCTCGTCACGGAGCAAGTTGTCCTATCGGCTTAGGCGTGAGTTGTTCTGCCGACCGTAATATCAAATGCAAAATCAATAAAGAGGGTATCTGGATTGAACGCATGGACGACAATCCCGGCAACCTTATCCCTGCCGAGTTGCGTAATGCCGGAGAGGGCGATGCTGTACGCATCAACCTAAACCAGCCTATGCAGGATATACTGAAAGAACTGTCCAAGTACCCTGTGGCAACACGCCTCTCGCTGAACGGCACGATAATCGTCGGACGCGACATTGCCCATGCTAAAATCAAAGCACGCTTGGATGCAGGTGAGGATATCCCTGAATATCTCAAGAACCACCCTATCTACTATGCAGGTCCTGCCAAAACCCCAGCTGGCATGGCGTGTGGTTCTATGGGACCCACAACTGCCGGTCGTATGGACCCTTATGTCGACGAGTTTCAGAGCAAGGGTGGCAGTCTGATAATGCTTGCTAAAGGCAACCGTTCGCAAGCCGTCACCGATGCTTGCAAAAAGTATGGAGGGTTCTATCTCGGCTCTATCGGCGGTCCGGCTGCTATCTTGGCGCAAGAGAACATCAAGTCTATCCGTTGCCTCGAGTATCCTGAACTCGGCATGGAGGCTATCTGGCAGATAGAAGTGGAAGACTTCCCTGCTTTCATCCTGGTAGATGACAAGGGTAACGACTTTTTCAAGCAACTGCAACCCTGCAACGGCTGTACTATACTCAAGTAACCGTAAAGAACATTTCCGTCAATGAAGAACAAAGGCTTCCTGCAGCGACTGCGTTTCAAGTATCGTGTGTCGGTCCTCAACGAGAATACCCTCAACGAGGCATGGCACACCCACCTCTCGCGCCGTAGCCTGTTCTTCTGGGTGCTGCTGATGTTCTTGCTCTCCTTTGCTTTGTTCGCTGCACTGATATGGTTCACCCCTGTCAAGAACTACCTGCCGGGCTACAACGAAGATATACGCCACGAACTGATTGTCCAGATGGAACGGGTCGATTCGCTCAACCGACAACTGCAACTGCAAACTGCCTACCTCGCCACCATAAGGGCGGTTGTGGCAGGAGAGGTCGTCTCCGACTCGGTGAAACCGCTCGACTCGCTTGTCATACAGAAACGCGAACTGTTGCTCGAGGACCAATCGCCCGTCATGCTCGATTTCTTGTCGCAATACGAGGAAAAAGAACGAGATAACCTCACCTCTTTCCTCTCACCCTCAAGTGCCACCCGCAAGGTGGTGATGTTCCCGCCCGTTCACGGAACAGTCGAGCAACCTTTCAACCGCCAACAGAAGCAGTACGCTGTCTCTCTAAGCACCAAAAAGAACGATAACATAATGGCTGTCTTGTCGGGTACTGTCATCTGTGCTGCCTATACCATCGACCACGAGTGGGTCATGATGCTCCAGCACGATGGCGACTATGTCTCCGTCTATAAAGATATGCAACAAGTACTTAAAAAACAAGGCGACTTTGTACAACCCGGCGAAACCATCGCCCTCATAACTGAACCGCAACATACTTTCACTTTCGAACTGTGGCAGAACGGAATACCTGTCGACCCCGAAGAAGTGATTGCCTTTTAGGCTGACACAAACATTATGAAACAACTCGCGATATTAGGCAGCACCGGCTCTATTGGAACGCAGACACTCGATGTCGTGCGACAACATCCCGACCAATTCACTGTCTATGCCATCTCGGCGAACCGACACACCGATGCGCTTATCCAACAAGCCATTGAGTTCCATCCTGAGATGGTCTGTATTGCTGACGACTCTTGCTATCCCGCCCTGAAAGAAGCACTGTCACACCTGCCTGTCAAGGTCTTTGCAGGAGCCGACGCCATCGCACAGATGGTCACAATGCCTTCCATCGACATCGTTGTCGCTGCCATGGTCGGTTATGCAGGACTCTATCCCACTATCCAAGCCATCAAGGCAGGGAAAACCATCGCTTTGGCAAACAAGGAAACACTCGTAGTGGCCGGCGAACTGATTACACGCTTGGCACAACAATACCATGCACCGATACTGCCCGTCGACTCCGAACACTCCGCCATTTTCCAGTCCATCGTGGGAGAAAACCCCGACCAGATAGAGAAAATACTCCTCACTGCCTCCGGCGGACCTTTCCGCACCTTCTCCAAACAGCAGTTGCTCCATGTCACTGCACAACAGGCACTCAAGCACCCCAACTGGAGCATGGGCGCAAAAGTCACTATCGACTCCGCTACTTTGATGAACAAAGGCTTCGAGATTATCGAAGCCAAATGGCTCTTTGGCGTACCCGAAAGCAAAATACAGGTCCTCGTACACCCGCAGAGCATCATTCACTCTGCCGTACAGTTCATCGACGGAAGTGTCAAAGCGCAAATGGGTATGCCCGACATGAGGCTTCCCATACAGTATGCTCTCGCCTTCCCGCAACGACTGCAGAGCGACTTTCCCCGTATCGACTTCTTCCAAACCGCCAACCTCTCGTTCGAACAACCCGATACTTCCCGCTTCCGTAATCTCGCACTGGCGTACCAGGCTATCAAGCAAGGAGGCAATATGCCATGTGTCCTGAATGCCGCTAACGAGATAGTAGTCAATGCTTTCTTGAACAACCAAGTCGGCTTCCTCCAAATGTCCGACATCATCGAACAGGTCATGGCACAGGCATCTTTCGTCCCATGCCCGACCTACGACGATTATGTGCTGACCGACCAACAGACCCGCGAACTGACACGCTCCTTCATCGCATGAACGAATACCCGTCCATATTGTTGGAAAAAGCCGTCAACGAGTTTGCCTCCCTCCCCGGCATCGGCAAGAAGACTGCTCTGAGGCTTGTCCTTCATCTCCTCCGACGACCCGAAACGGAAGTCGATTCCTTCGCCAATTCGATTCTGCAACTCAAAAAAGAGGTGCATTATTGCCGTTACTGCCACAACATTTCCGACGCCGATGTCTGTCCCGTATGCGCAGGGCATCATCGCAACCGACAACTGGTCTGCGTCGTTGAGAATGTCCAGGATGTTATGTCTATCGAAAACACCGGTCAGTACAACGGACTCTACCATGTGCTGGGAGGCATCATCTCACCTATGGACGGCATCGGACCACACGACATCGAAATCGACTCGCTCGTCGACCGCGTCCCAAAAGAAAATATACAGGAAGTCATACTCGCCCTGCCCACCACAATGGAAGGCGATACAACCAATTTCTATATCTACAAACGACTCCAACCTTTCGGCATCATCATCTCGCAACTCGCACGCGGTGTCGCCGTCGGGGGAGAAATAGAATACACCGACGAGATAACGCTCGGCAGAAGCATCATCAACCGAACAAACTTCGTCGGATAAACATTGCTAAATACTATATCTATGGAAGAGAAAACAGCAAAGAAACTAAACTGGTACTACTACGGATGCTATGTCCTCGCTGTCCTGGTCGCTACACTCCTGTGGTACCTCGTTACCCGACAGAAAATGCAATCTTTCAACCCGCAATCCACCGTCGGCAATGTCATACAATACATCGCCATCGCCTACACCCTGCTCTCCATTCCCGCAGGACTCTATGGCTTCAAATGTGTATGCAACCGTATCAAGAAGTGGGAAGAACAACCCAAATTCCGTGCCTACTACAAGTGGGCTGTGCTGCGCATAGTGGTCATCGGACTGGGACTACTCTTCAATATCTCCGCTTTCTATATCCTGCAAGGATACCGCTCCATGCTCTGGTGTGCCGCAATATCGGCGGTGGCTCTCTTCTTCTGCAAGCCTGTACCCCGCAAGATACAACTTGAACTGAACATCGAACAACCTGAATAACAACATCGCAACCATGACCATCGCTGTTGATTTCGACGGTACTATCGTTACACACGACTATCCCAATATCGGCAAACCGGTACCATTCGCTGTCGAGACCCTCATCAAACTCCAACAGGAAGACCATCACCAAATCATTCTCTGGTCCGTCCGCGAAGGAGAACTCTTGCAAGAGGCTGTCGACTATTGTAAGAACAAAGGACTTGAGTTCTATGCAGTCAATGCCAACTATCCCGAAGAAGAAGCCGACCGACACTCTTCCCGAAAGGTGGTGGCTGATGTCTATATCGACGACCGCAACCTCGGAGGATTACCCGACTGGGGAATCATCTACCAGATGATTAAATCAGGCAACCTCTCCACTCCCTTTGCGGTGGAACAACCCGTACGAAAATCTTTCTTTTCACGACTGTTAAACAAATAATCATGCTACTACAGAACGACACCATACTGCTACGGAAGATGGAACCTTCCGACCTCCCTTTCCTCTATGCAATGGAAAACGATACCGATGCATGGGACTCTTCCTGCGTACATAACCCCGTCTCTCGGCAAGACCTGCGGAAGTATATCTCCCGTACCACAGGCAATATCTATCGCGACGGACAACTGCGGCTGATTATTCAGGACAAGAACAACGAAACACTCGGAGCAATCGACCTCTTTGACTTGGACGAATACAACGCAAAGGCAGAAGTAGGCATCTACCTCAAACCGGAGGCACGGAAAAAAGGCATCGCCCTACAAGCCGTTACGCTCCTCCTCGAGTATGCCGATACTGCTCTGCATCTCGCACAAGTCTATGCCCTTGTCACGGTAAGCAACCCACCAAGCGTCAACCTCTTCCGAAAAGCAGGCTTCCAACAGACCGCCACTCTCCTTTCGTGGCACAACCAGGAAGATGTACTCATCTTCCAATATCTGTTCCCCAAATCTCCCCTCTCCTCCAGCGATATAAAACTTAAATTTATCGAAAATCCCTAATTCCACCTCCCTCTCCCCTCCCTGCCCAAAAGCCCTATTCTCCCTGCCCTTAAGCCCAATAAACACTACATCTCCCAAGGGTTTTATATACGATTTATATAGGACGAATATAGGACGAATATAGGATGAATATAGGAAGAGCATAGGAAAAACCTCCAAATTACATCGCAATTTGCCCACTCTGCATATTAATTATTAATTGTTAATTGTTAATTTTTGTATGCTGTAGAGCCATAGCGTGCTATGGCTCTCTGCGTGGCTTCCTGCGAGGTAATACATACGACCATACCACGCATATTAATTGTTAATTATTAATTGTTAATTAAATGTATGCTGTAGAGCCATAGCGTGCTATGGCTCTCAACTCCCTTTCGCAGGAAAGACATTGTGTTCCCCTCTAACCCAACAACACCCCTCAATGTATCAATGTTATTTGGCTATTATTTGATTGTTATTTGTTTATTATTTGCCCGTTCTTTGCTCATCTTTTGTAACTTCGTTCTTGCTCGCTGTAGAGCCATAGCGTGCTATGGCTCTCATATCATCTCTGCATGTTAATTGTTAACTGTTAATTGTTAATTGCTCCCCTGCATATTAATTGTTAATTATTAATTGTTAATTTCGTGTATGCTGTAGAGCCATAGCGTGCTATGGCTCTCAACTCCCTTTCGTAGGTAGAACAATGTGTTCCCCTCCAATCCAACAACGCCCCTCTATGTATCAATGTTATTTGGCTATTATTTGATTGTTATTTGTTTATTA
>CAVHKB010000039.1:0-15228 GCA_963636305.1 Prevotella sp. P5-108 | reverse complement strand
ATTCATCCTATATTCGTCCTATATGCGTCCTATATAAATCGTATATAAATCCTTCGAAATCCATAGTATTTACTATGCTTTGCGGAGGGTAGATTTGAGGGAATGGGTGGGGAGAGGAATGTTAACGGGAATGTGAGATGTTTGAGATATTTAAGAAATCAGTCCCGAAATTCAGGTGAGAGGATAAGAAATTGTTGTGTCGGGGGTATGCGGTTTGTGGGGAGGTGTGTTGTGGGAGGAGTGTCGGAGGAGTGTTTGAGGAGTTGATTGTGTGTGGGCATGAAATAGAGATTATAGTTTGGTAGGTGCAAGAAAAGTTGTATCTTTGTCGCGCATAATAGAAAGATTCGACCGATTTGGAAACTTTATTGTCAGTGTTGACCGTGACGGTGTGTGCGGTGCCATCTTCTGCTTATATAGCGTTGTTAGTTGGCGTGTTGTTGCTGTGTGTCTCTGCGTTTGTATCGTCGTCGGAAACGGCGTTCTTTTCGTTGTCACCGGCAGAGAAAGAGATGTTGGAGAACAGTACGCAGAGCCGTGATGTATGTATCCGCACTTTATTGCAGGAGCCTCAGCGTCTGCTTGCCACGATACTGATAACGAATAACTTCGTCAACATTGTTATTACACTGTCGTTTGCTTATGCAACGAGCAAGTTCTTAGATTTCGGTGGTTCTGCCATTATAGAGTTCTTGGTGGAGACTGTCATCATAACCTTTCTGTTGTTGCTTTTCGGTGAGATTACTCCTAAGGTGTTTGCGTCGACGAATCCTTTGCGTATTGCTTATGGTACATGCAGGGGTCTTCAGTTTCTGACGAAGTTGTTGTATCCGTTTGCCTATCTATTGATGAAGTCCACATCGATAGTGGAGCATAGAATGGAGAAGCATCAGCACAGTAACATTTCGATGGAGGAGTTGTCGCAGGCGGTGGAACTGACGGAAGTGGATACGGAGGCGGAGAAGGATATATTAGAAGGGATTACGAAATTTGGTACCCGTCAGGTTTCGGACATCATGCGTCCGAGAATGGATATAGTGGATGTGGACATCAAGGCGGATTACAAGGAATTGCTGAACATTATCATTTCTTCGGGTTATTCCCGTATTCCGGTTTATGCAGGTACGAGTGACAAGATTCGTGGTGTGATCTATTCAAAGGATATGATACCTTATTTGGACAAGCCTCGCAGTTTCCGTTGGCAGGCACTGATACGCCCTGTGTATATTGTGCCGATGTCGAAGCGATTGGATGATTTGTTGACTGAATTCCAAGAGCATAAGGTACATCTTGCCATTGTAGTGGACGAGTACGGAGGAACGGCGGGTTTGGTAACCATGGAGGATGTGTTAGAGGAGATAGTGGGCGAGATTTCGGACGAGTATGATGAGGAGGAGAAGCAGTATACGCAGATAGATGCGAACACTTATCTTTTTGAGGGGAAGACCTTGTTGAATGATTTTTACAAGATAACGGATATAGACGAGGACTTGTTCGACCGTGTATCGACGGAGGTAGAGACTTTGGCGGGATTGGTGTTGGAGTTGCGTGGTGACTTTCCGCAACAAGGAGAGAAGATTGAGTATGAGAACTGTTTGTTTGAAGTGATGGCGGTAGATAATCGCAGGATAAAGACTATAAAGGTGACAATCAGAAGGGATGCGAAAGAGTAGGGTGGTGATATGGCTTTTGCTGCTGATAGGAATGGCAGTGGCAGTCGGTTGCAAGCATCGGTATGTGCCTCGTCCTCGAGGTTATTATCGGATTGCGATACCGGAAGCCCGTTATTCATGGCTATCGCTGAAGGATTATCCGTACAGTTTTGCGCTGTCGGATAATGCGGTGGTAAAGCCGTTGTCTGACGAACCCTATTGGATGGATGTGTATTATCCTGCATTTGATGTCCGTATTCATTGCAGTTACAAGCCAGTCAGCAACAACTTGCGAGAGTTGTCGGATGATGCCCAGAGTTTTGTGTACAAGCACAGTGGTATGGCGAGTGCGATACCGGAACAAGGTTATGAGGACAGGGAAGCGGGTGTGTATGGTGTATTGTATGAATTGGAGGGGAATACGGCATCTCCGTTTCAGTTTTATCTGACGGACAGTGTCCGTCATTTCTTTCGCGGGGCAGTGTATTTCAACTGTGTCCCCCAGCAAGATTCGTTGGCACCTGTGATTCGTTATATGAACGGCGATGTGCGACACTTAATAGAGACTTTCCGATGGACGAGATGAGCGATATATTGCTTAGAGGACTTCATAAGTTCCGTAGTCCGAACGGGGTGGAGGTTTATATGCTTCCTTTGTGCGAAGGGGAAGGGTCGCGTTCGGAACGGGAGTGTGCAGCGGAAAGGGCGTTGGTGGGCTATCTATATGGTGAGAATGCGCGGCTGATGCACAGGGAAACGGGTGCGCCTTATGTGGAGAACGGTGAGGGACAGGAGATGGCTGTAAGTATTTCTCATTCGAAGAGGACACTCTGTTTTGCCCGTAATACGAAGCGTGTGGGGTTGTTTGCACCGAGTGTTGGTGTTGATGCGGAGGTGGTAGGTGAGCGGATATTCCGTTTGAAGGACAAGTATTTGACGGCATCGGAACAAGAACAGATGGAACTGACGCAACAGAGTCTTACTCTATGCTGGTGCGCCAAGGAGGCTATTTACAAGATTGCGGGGAAGGAAGCAGGGTTTATGGGAGAGCAGATTGTATTGCATACGGGAGAGATAGACGGCGACAGTCCTTTTACGGCATATTGCAAAGGCAGAAGGTACTGTGTGGTGCCTATCAGGATGGATGATGAAGAGGTGGTTGTTGTTGCGACCTGTCTGAATGATTACCGTGACTTGTTGCGCTGTGAGCATGAGCAAAGGCGTCATCATTTGGCGGTGTTGCTTGACCCTGACAAGACGCCAATGGCGGATATAGATGTTCTTTGCGGGTATATACGGGAGGGGAAGGTATCGTTTGTGTTGGTGGGAGGCAGTGGTTATGAGGCTGATATAGTGCCGTTTGTGGAATGTCTGCAAGAACATCTGAAAGAAGTGCCTGTGTTGTTGTTTCCTGGTAGTCCGAAGCAATTGACCTCGAGTGCCGATGCGATGTTGTTGCTTTCGTTGATTTCGGGAAGGGAGTCGCAGTTCCTTATTGGTCAGCATGTGGAGGCAGTGCCTCATTTTCGGAAGGAGATATTGGAGACTATCTCGACGGGTTATATACTTGTTGACGGGGGAAAGAAGAGCAGTGTGGAGCGGGTGAGCGGTACAATGCCGTTGCAGGGTAGGCAGGAGGTGGTGGATACGGCATGTGCAGGTGGATTGTTGGGAATGGATGTTATCTATCTTGAGGCGGGTAGTGGTGCGCTACGGTCGGTGGATGCGGATTGCATAAAAGCAGTACGGAATGCCATAGATATGCCTTTGATAGTTGGAGGCGGGATACATACGAGGGCGCAGATGGCTGCAGCCTTTGCGGCAGGGGCGGATATAGTAGTGATAGGCAATTATTTTGAACAACACCCTGAAGATATAATAACCTTCGGCAGAACATTGAATGAAGAATGACAGAGGATGAGAGATATATGTCAATGGCATTGGAGGAAGCACGTATGGCATACCTTGCAGGCGAAGTGCCGATAGGTTGCGTTATGGTGTCGGAGGGAAGTGTTATAGGTAAGGGACATAATTTGACGGAAACGCTTCACGATGTTACAGCCCATGCGGAGATGCAGGCACTTACAGCCGCAGAGCAGACATTGGGGAGTAAATATCTTCGCAATTGCACATTGTATGTGACGGTAGAGCCTTGTACGATGTGTGCGGGTGCCATAGGATGGGCGCAGATAACGCGATTGGTGTATGGCGCAGATGATGCGAAAAGGGGATATACCTTGTTGTCTCCGCAAGCGTTACACCCAAGGTGTGAGGTAGTAAAAGGTATCTTGGAAGAAGAGTGCAGGCAACTGATGCAGACCTTTTTCCAAGAGAGAAGGAACGGATAATGGAATACCAACAATCAATAGAACTATGAAAAAGATACGCAACATAATCGGTAGAAAGACGCTCGTACTATTAGGGCAGATATGTATATTTATGGCGGTGGTGCTTGTCTGTGCTGCAATGTTTCCGAGACAGACACATAACTTCAAGTACTTCTATGAGATAGGCAAACCTTGGGGGTACGAATTGCTGACTGCGGAGAAAGATTTCCCTATCTACAAGACTGACGCCACGTTGCATAAGGAACGCGAACAAGTGTTGCGCAATTATGCTCCCTATTACAATATAGACCTCACAATTGCTCAGACTCAGATTGATAAGATACTGCACTCCTATGCGACCGACTCTTTGACAGAAGAGGAAAGAACTTATTTGTATAGCAAACTGCATGCTATATATGCAAGAGGCATTATTGATCCGACAGACATAGAACAACTAAACAAAGACAAACAGACACGCATAACGTTGGTAGATGAGCGCCGTGTCGCCTCCACTGTCTTGGTACGAGAATGTTATACCCCTCGTACTGCCTATTCAGCGGTGATTGACCTCGCTCCTATCGCTTATCAAACTGACCTCAAAAGGCTTAACCTGAATAATGACTTACAGCCTAATATCCTCTTCGATACCATTACATCTCGGCAAGTAAAGCAGAGCCTGTTGGATGGCATATCGCTCACAGAAGGAATGGTACAGGCTGGGGCAAAGATTATTGACAGAGGCGAAATCGTGACAGAGAACACTGCTCAGATTCTCAACTCGTTAAGCATAGACTACCTAACCAATGGAGGTAACAGCAAGCAATCCATTCTGGCAGAGATAGGAGATATTGTCTTACTTTGTCTATTCCTCGTCCTTTTGGTTGTCTATCTGTGCGTATTCCGAAGAGAATGGCTTACCGATTTCCGTTCATTGCTGTTCTTTGCCCTTCTCATTATCATTATGGTAGGCATCTCCTGCCTCACCCTGCAGTACACCAAGTTCAGTATCTACCTCGTCCCATTCGCATGGGTGCCGATTATGGTTTGTGTCTTCTACGACTCCCGTACTGCGTTTATCATGCACCTTATCACAGTCTTGATTGTATCCATCATCGTTCCTGCTCCTTTCGATTTCCTTGTCATACAAATCACTGCCGGTATGGTGGCTGTCTCCTCTCTGAAAGAGATCACCCAGCGCGCCCAGTTGGCACACACTGCCGCCTTGTTGCTGCTTACTTACGTCTGCGTTTACACTGCCTTCACTTTTGCGATAACAGGCGACCCTTCTGTCTTGCATTGGCAGGTCTATCTCTGTTTTCTGGTCAACGCTCTACTTATCATCTTTGCCTATGGCCTGATATATCTCTGTGAAAAGGGCTTCGGGTTCGTCTCCTCTATCACTCTCGTCGAACTAACTAACGTGAACAGTCGCCTTATGCTCGATTTCGCTGAAAAAGCCCCTGGCACTTTCCAACACTCCCTGCAGGTGAGCAATCTCGCTACGGAAGCCGCCCGTAAAATCAAGGCTAATGCTCTACTCGTCCGTACTGGCGCGCTCTATCATGATATAGGCAAGATGACTAACCCCCAGTATTTCACCGAGAACCAGATCAATCACATCAACCCTCTCAAAGATATGCCCTATCAAGAGGCGGCGCAAATCGTCATCTCACATGTCGCCGAAGGTGTCCGTATCGCTCAAAAGCACAAACTGCCCTCCGCCATTATACGGTTCATAGCCACACACCACGGCACCGGCATCACAAGTTATTTCTATAACAGTTATGCCAACGAACATCCAGGAGAGAACATCGACAAGACGCCTTTCACTTACTCCGGTCCCCGTCCCACGACCAAAGAAGGTGGCATACTCATGATGGCGGACTCCGTCGAAGCATGCTCACGCTCATTGAATGAATACACTTCAAAAAGCATATCCGACATGGTCGAGAAGATTATAGGTGCGCAAATCGCCAATGGGCAGTTGAGCGAAACACCATTGAGTTTCAAAGATGTCGAGGATATCAAAGCAGTATTCAAAGAGAAACTGACCAATATGTATCACCAGCGTATCGCTTATCCCGAACTGAAGAAGCAATAACTCCCTATGCCCTCGTCCCTTCTATATCTGGCTCCAATGGAGGATGTTACCGACCCTGCTTTCCGCCAACTCTGTAAACGGTTCGGTGCCGATAAGGTCTATTCCGAATTCGTCAGCGCAGAGGCTCTGGTACGAAGTGTACGCCGTACCGAGCAGAAGTTGACCATCCTCGATTCCGAACGACCTGTGGCGATACAGATCTATGGAAGAGATACCGATGCCATGGCACAGGCTGCACAAATCGTAGAGCAGGCTCATCCCGATAGCATCGACCTCAACTTCGGATGCCCTGTCAAGAAAGTCGCTGGCAAAGGAGCAGGAGCAGGTATGCTGTGCAATATCCCCAAGATGCTGGAGATAACCCGTGCAGTAGTCAATGCCGTTCACCTGCCCGTCTCCGTCAAAACTCGCTTGGGATGGGATGACAACAGCAAAATTATCGTCGACCTGGCAGAACAACTACAAGACTGTGGCATCTCCGAACTCACTATCCACGGGCGTACTCGCCAGCAGATGTATCGTGGCGATGCCGATTGGAGCCTCATCGGTGCCGTCAAGAACAACCCCCGTATGCATATCCCTATCATCGGCAATGGCGATGTAACCACACCCCAAAGGGCTAAAGAGTGCTTCGAACGCTATGGCGTAGATGCTGTTATGCTCGGTCGAGCCACCTTCGGACACCCGTGGATCTTTCAGGAAATAAAATACTACCTCCAAACGGGAGAAATCATGCCAACGCCCTCCATGAAATGGCAGATCGACATTCTCAAAGAACATGTCAATCGGAGCATCGAGTGGCTCGGCGATGAACGAAAAGGTATCGTCCATTCACGACGGCACTTTGCCGCTGCTCCCGTCTTCAAAGGACTGCCCGACTTCAAACAGACCCGCATACAACTGCTTAGAACCGAAAACCGTAACGAACTGTTCCAACTCATGGACTATGTCGTAGAGCAGTACCAAACCAATGCATAGATGAAACAACGCAGATACATACTGTTCTCCTTGTTCGCTTGCATCATCGTCTGGCAGGCGCTCTCCGCTGTGCCTGTTGCGTCCGTATCGTCCGACAACAACCGCCATTTCCCTTCCCAACCTACTACCGACAACTGTTGGTTGCAGTCCGCACAAGAAGCCTTGCCTCCCGCTCGGATAATGAAGGTACTGCAATTCTCCATCCAATGCCCGTTCTTTAAGACCAATACACACTTCCTGTTCACTGTCCACAGCATTGCCGCCAATCTCTGTTTCACACACACTGCCAACGCTTATATCATCGCTGCAAAGACTATCTTGTGCAGCCTACCGAAACATAACATCGCCTATCTCTTTATTGCGTTCTGGTAATCAACATCCATTGGGCTTTCTTAATAGTACCAATAGGTGTATCGTAGAGGATGGGTTAGTCTCTACGATACATCTTGTACTGCTTTCTATCTATTTACTTATCACCTGACGGCACTCTGCTGCACAACAGGTGAACAAACATTTTAATTTTCAATTGACAATGGATCTCACAACAATTCTGGTTGCAGTCGTCATCGTTTTACTCTGCATCCTACCTATTTTCTTAATGAACCAGTCCCGCCGTCGTCGTGAACGCATGGGCAAAGCAATACTGCAAGAAATGGCTAAACAGCAGAACGAAACACTGGCAGATTGCCGTTTCGCACAGCGTTTCCTTATAGGCATCAGTCAAAGCAAACAGTGGCTCTTCTTTGCACGACTTGCCGAGAAAGGCAACTATCAACGCTCTGTCTACCACCTGACCGACTTCGCTCGGTGCATCGCCGAACACGACGAACACCAAGAAGGACCCAAATCCGATCGGTCAACCATCATCGACCAAGTACGCCTCACTCTTATCCCGAAGCAAGGAAAAGAGGCAGCCAAACTGATACTCTTCGATGCAAATCTCGACCAGCAAACGCACTCCGACGAACTGCGTATTGCGGAAGAATGGCAGCGTATCATCAGCCCGTGTTTGTAGCAATATAGCGTTTGGGTGTTCCTTGCACCCAAACGCTATATCCGCTCCCTTTTTCCTGCGGCACGGTCCCGACCTCCTCGCTTCGACCGTCGTTTTCCTGTGGCTCGCAGCCAAAGGCGTGATAGGTATGGTGTGCGGAACAATTTGTTAAAGAATGTAAATGCAGTAGCGTCCTTTTCTGTGGCGGAAACGGCAGAACTGCCCTTCGTCAAGCCCGATAAACACTATAGGTTACAAACGATTTATATACCATTTATATAAGACGCATATAGGACGAATATAGGATGCATATAGGAACACCGTAGGAAAACCGTCTGAAAAGAAGACCCTGCATATCTTGTCTGCCTTTAACAATTGAAGGGTGGTATATTAATAATAGTTCGTAAAACAACACCGCTTCCTTTCTCCCGTATCGCACGCTCAAGGGTATGCTTATGCAACTTTCTCCCGCAAACCGACGCAATAAAAAAGCAGCAGGGACATACCTTATATATATAACGGATTGACGATTTTTGTGGAAAAAAACAAACGGCGGAAAAGGTGTATTGTTTAAGTAAGAAAAAAAATATATCTTTGCCGCCCGTAACAAACTAACTTGTCGAACAGCATATTTCTTTACCCAATGGCGCAGTATATCCAACACGAAGGGGTTGTTACCGAAGTCAGCGCAGATAGTGTAAAAGTGCATATCGAGCAGACATCTGCTTGCGCCGCTTGTCATGCCAAGTCCATGTGTATGGCGTCCGACAAACAAGACAAGTTCATCGACTGCACGGCTTCCGAACAACTCCAAGTTGGGGACCGCGTATGTGTCTATGTAGCACGGAAAATGGGATTCAAGGCAGTGCTATTGGCGTTCATCCTCCCTTTCTGCCTGCTTCTTGGTCTGATTGCACTACTGGGGATATGGATTCCTGATGAGAGAATATCAGGAACAATAGCACTCTTATCTCTCGTGCCTTACTATGGCATCTTGGCTCTTTGCAAAAAGAAAATGAAACAGTATTTCGTGTTCTATGCACACAAAATATAATTTTGCAATTTTTTGAATACATAAGATAAATGATACAATGAATGTAATTCTAATTTCTCTCATTACACTGGGTGTGACAGGACTCTTGGCTTCTGTCGTACTCTATTTCGTGGCGCAACGCTTCAAGGTCGAAGAAGACCCCAGAATCGACCAAGTGACCGAAGTCCTGCCTGGAGCCAATTGTGGTGGCTGCGGATTCGCAGGATGCCGTGCCTTGGCAGAAGCCTGCGTCAAAGCCGATACGCTCGACGGACTGCTATGTCCTGTAGGTGGGCAACCCGTCATGCAGAAAGTAGGCGATATTTTAGGTAAAGTACCAAGCGCACAAGAGCCTATGGTCGCCGTCGTTCGATGCAACGGAAACTGTCAAGCCAGACCCCGTACAAGTACATTCGACGGAGTACGCTCATGCCAAATTATGAACGGCATCTACATTGGAGAAACGGCGTGCGCATTTGGGTGCTTGGGATGTGGCGACTGCGTCGCAGCATGTGCGTTCGGTGCTATCAAAATGAACGAACAAACCGGACTGCCCGAAGTCGACGACGAGAAATGTACCTCCTGCGGCGCTTGCGTCAAGGCTTGCCCTCGTCACATCATCGAACTGCGCAAAAAAGGACCTAAATCACGCCGTATATTCGTAAGTTGTGTAAGCAAAGACAAAGGGGCTGCAGCACGCAAAGCATGTCTCAACGCTTGTATAGGATGCGGCAAATGTCAAAAGGAATGTGCTTTTGATGCAATCACTGTAGAAAACAACCTCGCATACATCGACTTCAACAAATGCCGCTTGTGCCGTAAATGCGAGGCCGTTTGTCCTACGGGGGCTATTCATGCCGTAAACTTCCCTGCACGGAAAACTACTCCTGAAGTACAACCTGCACAGGAAACAAAGCAAACTACGGCAAACCCGCAAAATGAGACGCAAACAACTCAATCGCCTAACACTGCTGAATAATTTAGAGTTATGAATACATTTCGTATAGGGGGCGTTCATCCCCATGACAACAAACAATTCTCTGCGCATAAGCCTATCGTAGATATCCCTCTGCCAGAGAAAGTGGTTATTCCATTGATTCAACATATCGGCGCACCTGCTAAACCGATAGTTGAAAAAGGGGATAAAGTACTGGTAGGGCAACTTATTGCTGAAGCAGGCGGATTTGTAAGCGCAAACATACATTCTCCCGTCTCAGGTACCGTCACCAAAATAGATTCTGCCGTCGATGCGTGGGGGACACGAGTACCTGCCATCTTCATCGATGTGCAAGGCGACGAATGGATGCCCGAAATAAACCGCTCGAAAGATGTCAATACCATCTGCAAACTCGAATCGCAGGAGATAATACAGAAAATCAAAGATGCTGGCATCGTCGGATTAGGGGGGGCTTGTTTCCCAACCCATGTCAAACTAATGCCGCCCCCAGGTAAAAAAGCCGAAGTACTCATCGTCAACGGCGTAGAGTGCGAACCCTATCTTACTTGCGACCACCAACTCATGTTGGAACATGGAGAGGAAATCATTATGGGTACGGTCATTCTAATGAAGGCACTTAAAGTGGACAAGGCAATCATTGGTATCGAAAACAACAAACAAGACGCCATCGACTATCTTACCAAATTGGCATCTCGTCAGTTGGGCATACAAGTAATGCCGCTAAAACTGAAATACCCGCAAGGAGGCGAGAAACAACTTATAGAGGCGTGCATACACAAAGAGGTACCATCAGGTGGACTGCCTATAGAAACAGGCGCAGTCGTAGATAATGTGGCTACTGTTTATGCAGTCTATCAAGCAGTGCAGAAAAACCAACCGCTCATCTCACGCGTAATAACGGTTACAGGACCCTCTGTAAAGAAACCTGGCAACTATCTTGTACGCTTCGGCACTCCACTAACAAGTGTCATTGAAGCAGCAGGAGGCGTACCTGAAAATACCGGTAAAATAATAGGCGGTGGACCTATGATGGGTCGTGCAATGAACAATGTCGATATGCCCTGCAACAAGCGTCTGTCGGCAGTACTAATGTTGCCGCTCGACCAGTCTTTAAGGGCCGAACCTGCCAACTGTATCCGTTGCGGCAAGTGTGTTCAAGCCTGCCCTATGGGACTCGAACCCTATCTACTTGCCAAACAAAGCGAACTACAACACTGGGACGATATGGAAGCGCACCATGTAATGGACTGCATCGAATGTGGATGCTGCCTATTCTCTTGCCCAAGTTATCGTCCGCTGCTCGACTATGTACGCTTCGGTAAAGCAAAAGTAGGAGGCATTATAAGAGCAAGAAACGCTAAATAATACCAATGAGAGAGATTCGTAATCCGTGGATTCATACCGAAGGCTACAACTGCTATGGCTGTTGCCCTGCTAATCCTATCGGATTACAAATGCGCTTCTACGAAGACGGCAACGACATACTATCGGTCTGGTGTCCTTCACAAAACCACCAAAGTTGGCTGAATACACTACACGGCGGCATCCAAGCAGTCTTGCTCGACGAAATCTGCGGATGGGTAGTATTCCAAAAACTGCAAACTTCGGGGGTCACCGCTAAAATGGATATACGATACCGCCACCCACTTAATACAACCGATAACTATCTGTTGTTGCGCGCAAGACTTAAAGAACAACACCATTGTTTGACCATCGTAGAAGCCGAAATCTCTAATCCTGAGGGAATCGTATGCGCCTCGTGCGAATGTACCTACTTCATCTTCTCAAAAGAGAAGGCAAAACAAATGTCGTTCCTCAATTCCGAATGTGTCGGAGATGACATCTCGCTGCAAGAAGTAATACAACGCGCTACAACGCATAAGTACAAAAAGATAAACGAATACGAAAATTAATATAAAGAACTGAACTTTATGCAAAACCTGATTGTTTCACCCGCACCGCATATACATGCCAACGATTCAGTGCGGAAAAACATGCTTAATGTTATCATCGCTCTGATACCGGCATACTGCGTATCCATCTTCGCTTTTGGTATCGGGACACTTATTGTGACAGCCATTTCTGTTGCATCGTGCGTTCTTTTCGAATGGCTTATTTCAAAGTACATCCTTAAACGCAATGTTACGATAGGAGACTTGTCCGCAGTAGTAACAGGGCTTCTTCTGGCGTTTAATGTACCTTCCAACTTGCCTTGGTGGATAGTCATTATAGGTGCGTTGGTCGCTATTGGAATAGCCAAGATGAGTTTTGGCGGTTTAGGACAGAACTTGTTCAATCCTGCACTCGTCGGTCGTGTGTTCTTGTTGATTGCTTTCCCCGTGCAGATGACTACATGGCCCAAACCTCAAGGATGGACTATGGCATATATGGACGCTGCTACAGAAGCCACACCTCTGTCGTTGATGAAACAAGCCATCAAGAGTGGAGATTCATCCCTGCTTGAACAGTTGCCCTCTCTTTGGCACTTGTTCACAGGATATATGGGCGGTTCATTAGGCGAGATATCTGCATTGGCATTGCTTGCAGGTGGTATCTACCTACTATGTACACGCACTATTACTTGGCACATCCCTGTATCCATCTTCGCTACTATTGCAGTGTTCTCGGGTATTCAGAACCTTTGTGGTGTAGCGGGTGCTGCTGACCCGTTAACTCAACTGTTGACCGGTGGAGTTATGCTCGGCGCAATATATATGGCGACGGATTATGTCACCTCGCCTATGACTGGCTGCGGACAAATTATCTATGGTATAGGTATTGGCTTTTTGGTAATGGTTATCCGTACTTGGGGTGCCTATCCGGAAGGTATGTCATTCGCTATTCTTATTATGAATGCAGTAACGCCCTTAATCAATATGTATATCCGCCCAAAACGGTTCGGTGTTAAAAAGATAAAGGTAGAGAATAAGAACAATTAACTTGGAATAATTAAGACTATGGAAAAATTAAACTCTTCCTTCAAGAATATGGTATTGTCGCTTACGCTTATATCGTTGGTGGCAGCAGGTGCATTGGCAGCAGTGTTCTTGGTAACAGAAGAACCTATCGAAGCACAGAAGACAGCGAAACAAAACAGTGCTATTGGAAGTGTGTTGCCCGATGTAGAGAATCGTGTAATAGCAGAGTCCAAGCAAGCAGGTGATTACACTTGTCATGAGGCTTATGTAGCCGACTCGCTGATAGGAGTTGCGATTGAGACTGAATCGAACGGCTTTGGAGGTCCGATACGCCTTATGGTGGGTTTCGATGCAGAAGGCAACCTCGTAAATTATGAAGTGCTTGAACAACAGGAGACTCCAGGTTTGGGTACCCATATAGTAGAGTGGTTCAAAACTGATAAGAACCATCAATCGATATTGGGCTTACATCCGAAGAATGCAAATCTTACGGTCAGCAAAGACGGTGGAGATGTAGATGCCATTACAGCGGCAACTATTTCCTCGCGTGCATTTTTGAAGGCAGTCAATGCGGCATACGATGCATATTTCTCGGTTGATGATAATGTAGAGGCAGTATCTGGCGCGTCGTGTCTTACGAACTCTGCGGCTCAATCGGAGAACGATACTATTAATCATGTAAATACCAGAAACAATGAATAAGGCTTTGAAGACTCTCACAAATGGTATATTGAGAGAAAATCCGACATTCTCTTTGGTGTTGGGTATGTGTCCTACACTTGCCACAACTACCTCTGCTATCAATGGTATGTCAATGGGATTGGCAACCACCTTTGTTTTGATATGTTCCAATATGGCGATATCGCTGTTGCGTAACCTCATTCCTGATAAAGTCAGGATACCTGCATTTATTGTGGTGATTGCGACCTTCGTTACAATAGTGCAACTCATTATGCAGGCATATACACCTGCGTTGTACGATTCATTAGGTTTGTTTATTCCCCTTATTGTGGTGAACTGTATTGTATTGGGTCGTGCAGAGGCCTTTGCAGCAAAGAACAATGTAGGTTTATCGGCTTTGGACGGTATGGGAATGGGACTTGGTTTTACTCTCTCGTTGAGTGTTATCGGATGTATTCGCGAGTTATTGGGTACGGGTAAGATATTCGGATTGTCGGTATATCCTGAGACATACGGAATGCTTATCTTCGTTCTTGCACCGGGTGCATTTATTGTATTGTCCTATCTAATGGGCTTGGTTCATAAACTTCGTAACTAAACAGAAAGGATAAATTATGGCATACTTTCTTATTTTTATCTCTGCGATATTTGTCAATAATATCGTATTGAGTCAATTCTTGGGTATCTGTCCATTTTTAGGCGTAAGTAAAAAGATTGATACCGCACTGGGTATGGGTGCAGCCGTGACTTTCGTATTAACGCTGGCAACGGTTGTGACCTATCTGCTACAAGTCTATGTGTTGGAATACTTTCACTTGGAGTTTTTGCAGACGATATTGTTTATATTGGTTATAGCAGCGATGGTGCAGATGATAGAGATTATTCTTAAGAAAATCTCCCCGTCTTTATACCAGGCACTTGGTGTGTTCTTGCCGCTTATCACGACGAACTGCTGTTTGTTGGGTGTTGCCATTTTGGTGGCAAATGGTACATATAAACTGCCAGGTGGTTTGGAGCATAATCTGCTTACGGGTACACTATTTGCGTTTGCAACTGCCATTGGTTTTGCTTTGGCGTTGATACTATTTGCAGGTCTTCGTGAACAGTTGTCGATGAATAAAGTACCGAAGGCATTAGAGGGGACTCCAATTGCATTGCTTACTGCAGGTCTGTTGGCGATGGCATTTATGGGTTTCAGTGGAGTAGTATAGTACATTAGTATATTTTAGGAAGAAGAGGCTGTCTAAGTTGGTTAGACAGCCTTTTTTTGTAGGGTCGCTATTTTGTTAAGGCGTATGATTGCGTTGCGTATGGTCGTTGAAGCATATTTTCGCTACGCGTATGTTTTTTGACGGGTTTATATGGTTTGGAGGGGAACATATTGTTCGTCTTTTGAAGGGGAGTTGAGAGCCATAGCACGCTATGGCTCTACGGTTATCAAGAACGAAGTTACAGACGACGGGCAAGGGACGACGGTGGATGACAGACGGCTGGAGGTTCTGGGGATTCTGGATTTCTGGGGGATTGTTGGTTTGAGGGGAACAGGGTGTCTGTCTTTTGAAGGGGAGTTGAGAGCCATAGCACGC
>CAVHKB010000038.1:0-15235 GCA_963636305.1 Prevotella sp. P5-108 | reverse complement strand
ATTGAGGGGCGTTGTGTGGTTGGTTGGTAACATGGGGTTTATTCTGTAAAGGAGAGTTGAGAGCCATAGCACGCTATGGCTCTACAGTTGGCATAAGCGAAAAATGTATTGGTGAGGATTTGCGTATTTCAAAATAAATTAAGACCTTTGCAGTGTATTCCGAATGGGGGTGCTTAACGGCTGAGATTATACCCTACGAACATGGGCAGGTAATGCTGCCAATGGACCAATAGACAGTTTCTGTCGAACTTTTTCCCAATCGGATGGATTGTAATGCAAAAGAAACATCTGTTATTGTTGTTGGTTGCACCTTGTTTGTGCAATCTATCCACTTATGCCGAAGACAGCATAATGGTATTGAAGAACATTGAAGAGGTAGAGGTAGTCGCCCGACGGGTTCAGCAGACGACCATCAATCATGATGTAGTGAGCAATGAAGAGTTGAACCGCAGCAATACGGGTCAGAATCTGCCTTATCTGCTTTCGACTATTCCGTCGATTCAAGTGACGAGCGACGACGGATTGGGTGTGGGTTACACTTATTTCCGCGTGCGAGGGACAGACCATACGCGTATTAATATGACGGTGAACGATGTGCCGCTGAACGACCAGGAGAGCCAAACGGTGTTCTGGGTAAATATGACGGATATGGCATCGTCGTTGTCGAGCATTGATGTGCAACGGGGAGTTGGGACCTCTACGAACGGTTCCTCGTCGTTTGGTGCCTCTTTGAACATGCAGACGAACAACGCAGACAGTGTCAGTCGTTATACATTGAGTTTCAATGGCGGTATGTATAACACCTTCAGGGAGATGGTGTCCGCTCATGTGGTGTTGCCACAGGGTTGGCGTGCCAATGCGAGGTTCAGTAAAGTGAATTCGGACGGATTTTTGTATCGCACCAATTCGGACTTGTATTCCTATTACGGTGATATGGGTTGGTATGGTGCAAGGACGCAGGTGGTAGCGCGTGTCTTCGGGGGTAAAGAGAAGACCGGTATGGGTTGGGACGGCGTTACCTATGATGTCGCCTACGGCAAGAACGGTGCCGACCGCCGGTATAATCCTTCGGGGGAGTATTATAATAATGTGTATGATGCAGCAGGGAAAGTTACATCGGTGGATACGCTTTATTATAACAACCAGACAGACAACTATGCGCAACAGCACGGTCAGTTGGCAGTTAGCCACCGTTTCAACGAGAACTGGAGCCTGAGTGCGACTTTGCATTACACTCACGGCGGGGGATATTATGAGCAGTACAAGCGCAAGAGTTTCAGTTATTGGGGGCTGGACAGTTATACGAATCAGAAAGGAGAGAAAGTGAAGAAAGCATACGGGATGTACCGTAAGTTTTTGGACAATCATTTCTTCGGCGGTATATTCTCTGCCAAGTATGTATCGGAGTCGTTGGCTGCTCAAATCGGCTTGGCGGCTAATGACTATATAGGCGCACACTACGGGACACTGAATTATATAGCAGACAGTGTGTACGGCGGAGCGTTGCCTGTGAACTATGAATACTATCGGAACAACGCGAACAAGGCAGATGCAAACATATACGGAAAGGTGAACTGGCACGCGATAAACAAGGCGCAAGAGAAGTTGTCGGTCTATGCAGACTTGCAGTACCGTTATGTCCGTTATTCGAGGAACGGCATCAATGACGAGGATATGGAAGATTTGCCGTTGACAGTACATTATCACTTCTTCAACCCAAAGGCGGGGTTGACTTATCAGAACCGAGGTCATTTGCTATACGGTTCGTTTGCCATTGCAAACCGTGAGCCGAGCCGCAATAATTATAAGGAGAATGTTACCTATGACCCTGCAACGAACGAGTACACGGGTCTTCCGAAGGCAGAACGCCTGTACGACTATGAAGTGGGATACACCTATTCGCACACGCGATTTGCCATAGGAGCGAACTTATACTTTATGGACTATGACAACCAATTGGTATTGACGGGTCGTTACAATGATGTGGGAGCAGCGAGTACAATCAATGTGAAGGATTCGTATCGTATGGGTATTGAATTGACAGCCGGTGTGAAGGTGACAGATTGGTTCCGTTGGGACGGTAACTTCGTTTTGTCGAGAAACAAGATTCTGAACTACACCGATATTCGTGCTATCTATGACAAGCAGGACAAGGACTATTATGACGAGGTGGAGATAAGTAGGAAGGAGACGACGATAGCGATGTCGCCTACTATCACGGCGATGTCGTTGTTTACTTTTGATGTAGCGGGATTTATGGCAACGGTACAAACGAATGTAGTGAGCAAGCAATACCTGAACAATCTGCAAGACGAGAATGCGATATTGAAAGCCTATACGACCACTAATGTTCATCTGCAATACCAGTTGCCGATGGAGAGGTGGTGCCACCGAACAAGCGGCGTACCTGAGATACGGTTGCTTTGCCAGGTGAACAACATTTTTAATGCGAAGTATGCGAACAACGGCGGAAGCGACTGCTCCTACTACACGGACGGTACGGCAACAGCATGGTATTTTGCGCAAGCCGGAATCAATGTGCATGCAGGTTTTGTTGTTGCATGGTAGGTTGAGTACCCTTATATATTACGCAGACACAGTATCCCCGAAAGTGCATCTTTCGGGGATATTATTTTACTTGTAGGGATGTGACGGGAACATTTTATGAAGAAAAAAACGAGAAAGACTCCTTTTAATTAGAAAAAATTTCCGAACTTTGCCGAAACATCGTTGCTATTGGGATTTGAACCTATCCATTGAACATATCAGGATTATGCTCCGCTGTATGGGGTTATTGTTTGCGAGCCTGCTATTTGGTAGTTTGCTACAGGCAAGAACCATTACCGGTGTTGTCTTGGACGAAAACGGTAGTCCCTTACCTGGTGCGAATGTGTATTGGGCGGGTACGACTGTCGGTACGGCAACGGATACGGACGGTCGGTTTTCGGTCAGCACCGAGAAGAGCAGCAAGCGTCTTGTTGCCAGTTATTTGGGATATCACAATGATACGACGGATATAGAGTACTCTTCTTCTTTCACCATAGTCCTTATCCCGAACCTTTTTTTGGACGAGGTCAGCATTACGGAACGGCGAATGTCGGTGTTGCGTTCGAGGCAGACGGCAATAGCCACCGAGACCTTGACGGGTGAGGAGTTGGTGAAAGCCGCCTGTTGTAATCTGAGCGAGAGTTTTGAGACCAATGCCTCAATAGATGTGTCGTACGCAGATGCGGCTACCGGCGCCAAACAGATACGGCTACTTGGTTTGTCGGGAACCTATATCCAACTGCTGACGGAGAACACGCCGAGCATACGCGGGTTGTCACAGTCGTTCGGGCTTGAGTATATACCCGGTCCATGGATGGAGGCTATCCAGATAAGCAAGGGGACATCGTCGGTTATCAACGGTTATGAGTCGATAGCAGGGCAAATCAATGTAGAACTATTGAAGCCTCAGAAACAGGACCCCGTAGCCATAAACTTGTACTTAAGTTCGGAGTTGATGAGCGAACTGAACCTGACGGGCGGTTGGAAAGTGAATGACAAGGTATCGACAGGCATCCTGCTAAACGCCCGTGACATGGAACTATCGATGGACAAGAACAAAGACGGGTTTGTGGATGCTCCTAAGACGCGTCATCTGAACTTTCAGAACCGATGGTTTATTCATTCGGGCAACTACACGGGACAGGTTCTTCTGCGCACACTATACGACCAGCGATTGGGAGGGCAGTTGACTTCGTCGGAGGCGGACCGTTATCTTATTGACCTGCGTACGAGAAGGGTAGAAGGGTTCTTGAAAAACGGATATGTATTTGATAAGAGTCTTAACCGCTCTTTAGGGGTTATTGCTGCAGGGTCGTATCACAACCAGACGAATGTTTATGGGGGAAGGCTGTGGAATGCGAGCCAAACCAACGCCTATCTGAATGCCATTTTTCAGACGGAGTTTGATGATTCGGAGCAAGACCGGTCGGACAAGCACAGTCATAAGTTGTCGACAGGAGTCTCGGTGAACTATGACAGGTATAATGAACAGTATGACAATATATTGGCGGAGGGAACTGCGGAGTTGCGGCAGGAGATTACGCCGGGAGTTTTTGCCGAATACACTTACAGTTACACGGACAAACTGACGCTGCTGATAGGACTGCGGGAGGACTATTCCAGCCGTTACGGTTTCTTCACGACACCCCGAATGAACATTCGTTATGAACCGTTCCCCTTCTGGACTTTGCGAGGTTCGGCAGGGTTAGGATACCGTACGCCGAATGCCATTGCTGACAACGCGTCGTATCTGCCCTCGAACAGAGTATATACACTACCCTCGTCGCTGCCCCAAGAAAGAGCGGTGAATGCAGGAATCACCACTGCATTTTATATCCCGATAGGAGGTCGAGAGTTAACATTGTCGGCGGAATACTACTATATCCGTTTCTTCGGGGGTGTGATAGCGGACCTTGATGCAGACCCATGCGGTGTGAATCTGATAGATATAGCGAATACGGCAGGTGCGGAGTGGTATTCGCACACATGGCAAGCAGAGGCGAGTATGGAAATACTGCGCGGTTGGACGGCAACGATAGCGTTCCGATATATGGATGTGAAACAAACGACGCTTGACTTGACGAGCCACGAATTGGTATTGCGGGACAAAGTGTTGCAGAATAAGTTCAAAGGCTTGATTACAACGAGTTACCAAACACCACTGAAGACCTGGCAGTTTGACCTGACCGCACAATTTAACGGCTATGGACGAATGCCTATGGGTTTTGCTATCCCTGAGGGGAGTAAGCAGTATTATGAAGAATCGGGTGTAGTTTATCACCGCTGGTATCCTCAACTCTTGGGGCAGATAACGAAGTATTGGAGATTTTGCTCCTTGTATTTAGGAGCAGAGAATATGACCAACTTCACGCAAGACGAGCCTATTGTCGGAGCGAATGACCCTACGCGTAAGGACTTCGACGCCTCGATGGTGTGGGCGCCTATACAGGGTTGGAAGATATACATGGGATTCCGATGGAACTTGGAAAAAAGGAACAACTAACAAAGAAAAGATATGAAGAAACTTTTGTTACTGCTATTGACGGTATGCGTACTGACACCGACTTACGCCAAAACAAACAAGCAGACTGTGACGCTGTATTGTGATATTCTCTGTCAAGCATGTTGCGACAAAGTGATGAAGAATATCGCTTTTGAGAAGGGCGTGAAAGATATTCAGTTCGACTTGAAAGAGAAGGCGATAATTATAACCTACGATGCCGACAAGACAGATGTCCCTACCCTGCAAAAGGCTCTTGCGAAGATGGGTAAGCCGGCTACTACGACCAAGCCTACAGAGAAAGCCAAGACAGACAACAAGTCGTCGGACAAATGCCCGACGACCAATAGCAAGCAGTGATATTCCTGTCGTACGCCTGTGCGATTATTTTGTATTTGAGACGATGACCTTATTGAGAGGGGTATCGTGACGGTTGTGAGGCAACTTCTCTTGTAACTGGAAACGATAGCCTACTCCTATCTTCATTGTCTTGGAGTAGTGTTTCAGGAAGCGGTCGTAGTACCCACCGCCCCGTCCCAAGCGGTTGCCTTTGTTATCGAAAGCGACTCCAGGAACAAGGAGGAGGTCTATATCCCCCGTGTACGTCGGAGTGGTAGGCACAGGGACACCGAACTTGCCTCGTGTGATGGACTGTTCGCCTTGGTATTCGCGGATTTCCAAAGAATGCCGATGGGCTACTGGCAGCAGAAAAGTCTTCTCGGGGGAGAGTGTAGTGAGAGGAAGGATGTTTATTTCATTATGAATAGGGTAGTATATCATTACCTTCTGCGCATGCTGATACTCGGGCAGGGCGATGATTTGTTCCACTACTTCTTGAGAACATATCTCTACATCGGACGGGGACAGTATCCGCCTCCTTTGAGCCAAGTAAGCCCTTAATTCTTCTTTCTCACGCTTATGCGACCGAAAGAACTTCTCGTAGATTAAATAATATAAGTTCATAAGATAAGCCATTCAGCGTGCAAAAATACTGCTTTATTTGTATATTTCCAAAAATGGCATTACTTTTGCACGGAAACAAGAGATTATGAGAACAAAGACAGTCATCTTATTGGGCCTCATTGCCTTTTTATACGCTTGCAATTCATCTTCCAACAGCACAGCCGATACGGTATCCAGTGACGCTACGGTGAAGTCGCTGACATTTGTGTCCGACAGCAAATACCCAACGCTTTCCAGTACCGTATTCACTATTGAGGACAGGATAGATACGGGTTTGATCTACAATGTGGATTCGATAGTGTACAGTACTCCTATTGACAGCGTTGTACCTTCGTTCCGATTCAATGCTACACCCGGAGCCGCTATTATCTATACCCCCAACGATACGATAGCCTTGACGGGGTCTGACACAATAGATTTCTCGGTGCGTCCTGTACTGCTCCACGTGATAGCCTCTGACTATGTATCGGACAAGTGGTATGAGGTGCAAGTGAATGTACATCAAATTGATCCAGACCTGTATTCGTGGGAAAGGGTTCAGCAAGCAGTATATCCAGCAGAAGGAACAGAGCAGAAATTACTCTACCATAAAGGAGCATTGAAATGGGTAGTCAATAACGGTATACAGAACAAGTTGTTCGTATCTTCAGACGAGGGGAAACATTGGGAAGAGAGAAGTGTTGCGGGACTGCCAAGTAATTGCCGTGTACGCAATATCTTAGGCACAATAGACCGATTGTTCTATTGTCAGGACAACATCTTATACATCTCAACCGACGGGCAGACATGGACAGCCAATGACCATAGCACCGATGCCTTTCGATTTGTGAATATGCTGTGTACCTTTAATGACAGTGTATGGGCTATTGTACAACAAAAGTCGGACATGGCCTATTATTTTGCCGCATCTTTCAACGGCGACAATTGGATGCAGAAAGGGGCTATGCCCGACAATTTTCCTATCAGCGACTATGCTGTGGAGAACTTTATATCGGCAACGGGGCGGGAACGACTGATGGTTGTAGGGGGATATACTGCAGAAGGGGAGATGCTGAACACTCGTTGGAATGTAGAATATTCACCTTCGGGAGGATACCATTGCGTTGATTTCTCCATAGAGCAACCTTCTTTTGGTTCATTAGCGGGGATATCCATTATTTGGTATAATAGTCGTTTCTTTATGTTCGGAGGGACGAATATGGATAATGAACTTCAGGAATATACCCTGTTGGAGTCGGTTGATGAGGGGATGCATTGGTCGGTTCCCGATTCGGCACACAATTGTCTTCCAGCCTCTTATCAGGCAAGAACCAAACAATCGGTTGTGGTGAGTGATGATTATAAGATATTTGTAGCGGGGGGGCAATCAAAAACAGAGATATTCTCTGATATATATGTCGGACACCTGAACAGCATTAACTGGTGATACTACCAGCCAATGGTGCATCGAATAGGATAGTGGTCGGAATAAGGTAACTTTTCTATACAAAAATCGGCAGAAGAGAGTGTCGGACTATGTAGAATATAGTCAATACGAAGTCCGAAACAACCTCTTTTGTAAGTATGTCCCAGACACAATCCTCCACTCTGCAAGAAAGCATCGTTCAGGTGTTGTGATATATGCCGATATACATAGGACACCGGTACATCATTGAAGTCGCCACAAACAATGACCGGATAAGGTGAATTCTCCAACTCTTTGCCTATATAGTCTGCTTGCTGTGTGCGATACTGATAGGCGCACTTTAGTTTGTGCGTGATTTTGGTTGCGGATTTCTTTACATTGTCGTTGTTCTCTGCAAAGTCGCTCAAAATAGCCAAATCCTTTTCTGTCAGTTGATTCGATTGAAGATGATTATTCAAAAGGCGGATTGTATCTTCACCTATCACGATATCACAACGGTCGGATATATTTGTTGACGATTCATAACGAAGTGTTTGTTTGTGAAGCAACGGGTATCGTGAGAATACCGCCAAGCCATACTGCCGTTGTCCTTTATACTGTTTGAAATCGATATAAGAGTATGGATAGTCCAAGTAGTCTTTTACTTCCTGCAAAGTCAGATATTGTGTTGTCTTATAAGTCTCAAATTCTTGGAGACATACGATATCCGCCTCGGACCTTTTTATATATTGCAAAATTCTATTGTCCGAGGGTTTGGCGTACATATCCAGTCGTTTGGTGTTATAAGACAGTACCGAGAGCGAATGTTCGAAGTGTTGTTGCGGGTGAATATACGGGAAAGCGACAGTATGAGAAACGGGTATAATAGAACACAAGAGGGCTGCTAAAGACAAGAGGCTTCGGAGTTTATGATGCGTAAACAGCCAGCCTATACAAAATCCGATATTGAGTAATAACAGCCAGCCATAAAGAAGCCCCAACAAAGATGGCAATATCCAAGTGGTTGGATTTATCAAAGGACACAGGTCGGCGAGCAGTAGAAGAGCGACTGCTACTAAATTAAGAATAACACTTGCTGTTCTTAGAAGTAAGCGGATAATCTTCATTTCCGTCCAAAGAGAGTGTTTCTCTCTTCCTCTGTTAAACTTCCATATCCAGAAGCCTTGACCTTGTCGAGAATACGATTAATCTCTTTTTCCTTATCTGTGCTTTGAGTATCGGTCTGACTTTTATTGTCGATAGGATCGTGGTAATGGTATTTAGTAGAATTGCTTGCTTTTTTATTGTGTTTATCTTGCCATTGTTGCCGAAATTTGTCCCACCATATTCGTAGCCGCGATTGATAATAGGTTTTACCAAAGCCATATATGCCTCGATGTCGCCACCAGAGAATAAGCAACCAGCCAAACAGCATACCGCCGAGATGAGCAAAGTGGGCTACATTATCGCTGTGTGCTACTCCCAAGAACAATTCAAGAAGCGCATAGATTGCTACGAAGATTCTTGAGCGTATAGGGACAGGAAAAAACAATAAGAATATCCGTTCTTCCGGGAATAGCCATGCAAAGGCAAACAGGATACCGAACACTGCTCCACTTGCGCCTATTGTAACGGCGTTTACACCTACTGCTCCGTATATGCAGAGCCACACTATTTCTTGCACGATGCCTGCTCCAACGCCCGACACAAGGTAGTATGTAAGGAAGCGTTTACCGCCCCATTGTCGCTCCAAAGCGATACCAAAGAACAGCAAAGAGAGCATATTAAAGGCTATATGGTCGAACCCAGCGTGCATAAACATATAGGTAAAAGGTTGCCATATATGAAAAGATGGAGAGAATATATAATTCAATCCAAATATACTGCTCATCTCTACCCCCAATCTACTTGAAAGAACCTTGTCTGCCAGCCAACAGATAAAGTTGATGATGATAATATTCTTTGTTATGGTTGGTAAAGACCCGAAGAAACCATTTCTATTGTTGCTATACTCCATATTCTAACCGACAAAGATAGTACTATTTTTGTAAAGATTAGCGGGCAAAAACCTTGCCACAGGCTTTTTTGTGGTATATATTGCCGTAAAATGTATTTTTTATGTAAATGCTTTGTCGAATAAAAAATAAAATACTACATTTGCGAAAAGTTTTTGTTGTCATTACGGCGCAATAAACAATACAATTAAACGTTTAATTTATTCTGTTATTATGAACAAAGTAGAATTAGTTGCTGCTGTTGCAGCAGAAGCAGGTCTGTCAAAGGCTGCTGCTCAAAAGGCTCTTGAAGCCGGTGTTAAGGCTGTATCTGAGGCTCTTGCTAAAGGTGAGAATGTACAATTGATTGGGTTTGGTACATTCTCGGTTGTTGAACGCGCAGAGCGTAATGGTGTGAATCCTTCTAATGGCAAGGCTATTAAGATTGCTGCTAAGAAAGTTGTTAAATTCAAAGCAGGTAAGGCTCTTGCAGAGAAACTCTAATTATGAAGATGATACAAAAAGAGATTGCCCTTATTGTGGCAGTCTCTTTTTGTTACATTGAAAAACACAACTACTAATAACGAAATAGATATGGCAAATATTCCTACTGACTTACGCTATACAAAAGACCACGAATGGATTCGCGTGGAGGGAGAGAATGCTGTTGTAGGTATTACTGATTATGCTCAATCGGAATTGGGTGAAATAGTATTCGTGGATGTTCCAACTGTCGGAGAGGTTATCTCGCAAGGAGATGTGTTCGGATCAGTAGAAGCAGTTAAGACTGTTTCGGACCTCAATATGCCTGCTACGGGAAAAGTATTGAAACTGAATGAAGTGTTGAATGACCAACCTGATTTGGTTAATAATGATCCTTACGGAGAGGGATGGATGATAAAACTTCAACTCTCCGATGTTACTGAATTAGACCATTTGCTTACTGCCGAAGAATATGCGAAACTCATCGGATAGACGGTGCAGTATAAATTTATACATTAACTAACTTAAAACAATTAACAATTATGCAAAAGAAATGGATGTGCAGTGTGTGCGGTTATGTTCATGAGGGTCCGACTCCTCCAGAGTTCTGTCCTCAGTGTCATCAGCCTGCTTCGAAGTTTGTAGAAGTAAAGAATGAGGAGTTTGCATTTGCTACTGAACACATTGTGGGAGTAGCAAAAGGTTGCGACAAAGAGATGATTGACGATTTGAATGCTCACTTTATGGGAGAGGCTACAGAAGTTGGTATGTATTTAGCAATGAGCCGTCAGGCAGACAGAGAGGGTTATCCTGAGATAGCGGAAGCATTCAAGCGTTATGCATTTGAAGAGGCTGAACATTGTGCAAAGTTTGCGGAACTATTGGGTGATGTTGTTTGGGATACCAAGACTAATTTGGAGAAGCGTATGATGGCCGAGAATGGTGCATGCGAGGACAAATACCGTATTGCGAAGCGTGCAACGGAACTCGGATTGGATGCTATTCACGATACTGTTCATGAGATGGCTAAAGACGAGGCTCGTCACGGGCGCGGGTTTGAAGGTTTGTTCCACCGTTATTTTGGCAAATAACAGTAGCAAACAATATCTACTATTTATTATAGAGAAAGGAGCAACTGACAAGTTGCTCCTTTCTCTGTTTATGGATTAAGTGTCCGTATTGTTATTGCGGGTTATCAGTATCTCTTGTATATACCCCGATAACCATCACGACAGATGACACAAGCCTTGCGCTCTGGTAGTTGGAACAAGACAGTGAACTTGACGCCTATCATCAGGTTGTTGACTGCTTTGGACGCGCGAGAAGTAGATAATATATCGTTCATACCGATATAATTTAGACAGTCTTGATCTATAACGGCATCGGTCCATGTGAAGAACTCTTTATTAGCGCGTTTGTGTAGGTCGAGTAATCCGTAATCGGCGAACACGGCTAACCGATAGAGTATTTTTGGTTTAGGGACATCATATCCAGTCCCCCTTGCTATTTGCCCCAATCTGCATCCTAATTCTACGGAAGCCATAGCGTTGGGATTGAATACTATTTTACCAGGTTTGGCTTGGAATGGAGCGTTCTCGTAGAAACCATGCTCCGGCATATTGGTAAATCTGTCGATAAATCCGAGCGTTTGAGTATAATCGCCGATAGTCCGTACGGTTGCCTCTACATTGGTGTTGCAGCGAAGACTAATGTCGAATTTAGCACCTGCCAAGAAATAGAAGCGTCCGAATTCTCCACCCACCATAAGCGGTACTTGGACGGCATAGTTGGTGTATATGTCTTTTCGTTTGTTGGTAGAGATGACGAATTGCAAAGGGTCGCCTTCGGTATCAATAGCATCGAAAGAAGATTCGCCTCCGCTCAAGTCGAATGCCGAATGTGAGATATTGGCGTTCACTCCGACTGTGAACAGGAATCGGTTTGCCCTTAGTTCGTAGCCCACTCCTGCTCCGCCCCCGACACCTATACTTGCGTTAGAGGGCATATTGTCGAGTTTACTCAATAAGGAGGCTTCGCCGAGTTGCCCCCATACAGAGATATAGTTTTTAACTTGCGCCGTTGCACCGATACAGCAACACAGCAGCAAGCCCAGCCCTAAATATAATCTTCTTTTCATGATACACTATTTTTCCTTGCGCATTTATGAAACATTCGTTATCTTTGCACGAATTTTCAAGATACAAAAGTAAGACAAAAGATTGATGTAAGCAAATAAGTTGGAGAAAAGTCTGCATTTTTATGCATTTTTTACTCTTTTTGCAACAGAAAATCTACAAAATGGCTATAAATGATGTTCAAAAGAACTCTTGTTACCTCTGCATTGCCGTACGCCAATGGTCCTGTTCATATAGGTCATTTGGCCGGCGTATATGTTCCCGCTGACATTTATGTGCGTTATTTGCGTTTGAAGGGAGAAGAAGTTATGTTTATCGGTGGTAGTGACGAACACGGTGTTCCTATCACGATTAAGGCTCGTCGTGAGGGAGTTAGTCCTCAGGATATAGTAGATCGTTATCACAGTTTGATAAAGCAATCGTTTGAGGAGTTTGGTATTTCGTTCGACATTTATTCGCGTACGACTTCTGCTCAACACAGTCAGACTGCTTCTGCGTTTTTCAAGACTCTGTATGACAAAGGAGAGTTTATTACCCAAACATCGATGCAGTACTATGATGAGGAGGCGAAAACTTTCCTTGCCGACCGTTATATAGTTGGAGAATGTCCACACTGCCATGCTCAAGGAGCGTACGGAGATCAGTGTGAGAAGTGCGGTTCGTCGCTTTCTCCTGATGAGTTGCTTCATCCGAAGTCCGCCATATCGGGTAGTCCTCTTGTTAAGAGGGAGACGAAACACTGGTATTTGCCATTGGACAAGCACGAGGCATGGTTGCGTCATTGGATATTAGAGGAACACCAAGAATGGCGTCCTAATGTATATGGGCAGTGCAAATCTTGGTTGGACCAAGGTCTGAAGCCCAGGGCAGTGAGTCGTGATTTGGATTGGGGTATTCCGTTACCTATAGCCGGTGCAGAAGGCAAGGTGCTGTATGTATGGTTTGATGCGCCTATAGGCTACATATCCAATACACAGGAGTTGTGTGCTATGCAGCCGAATAAGTTTGGCAATTGGGAGAAATGGTGGAAAGATGAAGATACGCGTTTGATTCATTTTATCGGCAAAGATAATATTGTATTCCACTGTATAGTGTTTCCTGCTATGCTCAAGGCGGAGGGTTCGTATATTCTTCCTGACAATGTGCCTTCGAATGAGTTTCTGAATCTTGAGGGTGACAAGATTTCGACCTCGCGCAATTGGGCAGTGTGGTTGCATGAGTATTTGCGTGATTTTCCGGGCAAGCAAGATGTGTTACGGTATGTTCTTACCGCCAATGCGCCGGAAACGAAGGACAATGATTTTACATGGAGTGATTTTCAGGCTCGCAATAATAATGAGTTGGTGGCTATCTTCGGCAACTTTATTAATCGTGCGATGGTATTGACGCATAAGTATTTTGAAGGGAAGGTTCCTGTTACGAGCGAGTTAAGTGAATATGATATTGCGACCATTAACGAGTTCAGCGACGTGAAAAAGCGTTTGGAGGATAATCTTGAGCAGTTCCGTTTTCGTGAGGCGCAGAAAGAGGCGATGAACCTTGCTCGAATCGGTAACAAATACTTGGCGGACACAGAGCCATGGAAGTTGGCAAAGAGCGATATGGTGCGTGTGGGTACGATACTGAACTTGAGTTTGCAAATTGCAGCGAACTTGAGTATTGCTTTTGAGCCGTTTTTGCCGTTCTCTTCTGCCAAGTTGCGTGATATGTTGGGTTTGGAAGAGGCACAGTGGCAGCGACTTGGTGATACGAATCTTCTATCGGCGGGTCATCAACTCGGTCAGCCACAATTGTTGTTTGAGAAAATAGAAGATGATGTGATACAAGCGCAGTTGGACAGATTGGCACAGATAAAGAAAGAGAACCAGGTTAAACTGTACCAGCCTGCGGGTATAAAGAATGCTACTACGATTGATGAATTTGACAAGATAGACATTCGTGTGGGTACGGTGTTGTCGTGCGAGAAGGTAAAGAAGTCGGACAAACTTCTGCAGTTCCGCATAGATGACGGAATGGGCGGCAGGACGATATTGTCGGGCATTGCCCATAGTTATCCAAACCCTGAGGAATTAGTAGGGAAGCAGGTACTGTTTGTAGCGAATTTTCCACCCCGTAAGATGATGGGCATTGAGTCAGAAGGGATGATACTCTCGGCAGTGAATGCAGATGGTAAATTGGTGGTGACAGGTCCGACTGCGACAGTTGCGAATGGTGTAAATGTAGGATAAATGCAAGAAAAACGGCTAAAGTTTTGGTTGTTTGAAAAACTTGTTGTACTTTTGCAGCCGTTTCGTCATAATGGTTGATGGATTGAATTGTTAAATTTGGCTTTTTATGGCGGGATAGCTCAGCTGGTTAGAGCGCATGATTCATAATCATGAGGTCCCCAGTTCAATCCTGGGTCCCGCTACGAGCAAGACAGGCAATCAAGAACAATGTTCTTGGTTGCCTTTTCTGTTTTTATACAATTCGGACAATCGTTTTCCATATTGTTTGTCAGTTCGGTAAATTTTCCTATTTTTGCATCCGTTAGAACGTCACAATATGAAAACAAGAACAGAATGCATATCACTAATTGCTTCCCATACAGACGAATTGAAATCCGCATTCGGCATAAAGTCTTTGCGCATATTCGGTTCCGTATCACGCAATGAGCAAAAAGAGGGAAGCGATATTGACGTATGTGTAGACATGGCCCCAAAAATGTTTTTGATCGTCCAGCTGAAACGCTTTCTGGAAGACCTGCTACAATGTTCTGTAGACATCGTAAGAATGCACAAACATATCAACCCCTACCTGCTCGAAGAAATCAACAAAGACGGCATTTATGTTATCCAATAGAACACTTGGACTTTTACACCAGATCGACAATGCAATCCAACAATTGCAAGAATGGAACAAAGACATTGTCAGTTCCGACAATTACTATTGCTCTCCTGAAGGGATGAAAAGCCTTGCAGCCAGCTGCATGCTGATAGAGGCAATCGGTGAAAGCGTCAAGCAAATAGACAAAGCGACAGACGGAACATTACTGGCGGAGCGTCCCGAAATCCCATGGAAAGACGTCATTGGCATACGCAACCATATAGCCCATGGATACTTTGACATAGACGGTGATGTCGTTCTTGATGTTATCAAAAACGACTTGGACACATTGAAAACAGCAATCCGGTATTTTATTGAAAAGAAAATATAGGAAGCGGCCAACGCTGACCCATACACACAGGTC
>CAVHKB010000037.1:0-15376 GCA_963636305.1 Prevotella sp. P5-108 | reverse complement strand
GAGAGCCATAGCACGCTATGGCTCTACAGTTAGCCTAAACGAAGTTACAAACGACTACCAAACAACGATGGTGGAGGGAGAGCCATAGCACGCTATGGCTCTACAGCGAGCATAAGCGTATGGTGGAGGATTGAATGGATTTGTATGGTGAGAGGAATGGGTGTGGGGAGGGTGTGGAATTGGGATAAGGAGGGGTGTAGAGTGGGATGCGGGGATTGTGCGAGAGTTTTTGGAGGGTTTGGGGAGGGAAAATGGCGGGAGATGTTTGTTATACCACAAAAATACAGTACCTTTGCAGTTCGAATTTAACAAAGATTATCTCATGAATGACTTTTTGAAATTCTCGACCCAGCACTTGGGAATGAACTCGATGCATGTAGAGAAAGCAATGAATGCTTCGATGGAAGCCTCGTATATCTCTCCTTCGATATTGGAAGAGCGGACACTGAATGTGACTCAGATGGATGTATTCTCGCGTTTGATGATGGACAGAATCATCTTCTTAGGGACAGAGGTTAATGATTATACCGCAAATGTTATACAAGCGCAATTGCTTTATCTTGACAGTGTTGACCAAGAGAAGAATATCTCGATTTACTTGAATACGCCGGGGGGTAGTGTTTATGCCGGACTTGGTATCTATGACACTATGCAGTTTATCAGTGCGAAAGTGGCAACGATATGTACAGGAATGGCGGCTTCGATGGGAGCGGTATTGCTTGTGGCAGGAGAGAAGGGCATGCGTGCAGCACTTCCTCACTCGAGGGTGATGATACATCAGCCTATGGGCGGAATACAAGGTCAGGCATCGGATATTGAGATTACCGCACGGGAGATCTTGAAACTAAAAGACGAGTTGTATCAGATTATAGCGGACCATTCGGGACAGGATATAAAGAAGATTGTAGCGGACGCTGACCGTGATTACTGGATGACCGCCGAAGAAGCGTTGAAGTACGGTATGATTGATACTGTCTATCGGAAGAAATAAAGAAGATTTTTGACAAAAGGATAAAAACTGTGGCAAAACAAACAACACATAATGTATGTCTTCTGTGCGGTCGTACTCTGCCTGCGTCGCAACTTGTTATGGGTAAGAACGGTTGGGTGATGTGCAAGGAGTGTATTCGTCAGGTGGAAGATTTGCACAAGGTTGTGGTGCAGATGCAACCTGATGAGGAGAGCGGCAGCAGTGCAAAGGAAGCGGATTCGGCATTGAAGAACATTCCGACTCCGCATGAGATAAAGGCATTTCTTGACCAGTATGTGATAGGTCAGGATTCGGCAAAGAAGAGTTTGTCGGTTGCCGTGTATAACCACTATAAGCGTTTAACCCAACCCCAGAGCGAGGATGGTATTGAGATAGAGAAGTCGAACATCGTTATGGTTGGTCCGACCGGTACAGGTAAGACTCTTCTTGCCAAGACCATTGCGCGTTTGCTGACGGTTCCGTTTACCATTGTGGACGCGACTGTTTTGACGGAAGCGGGTTATGTGGGAGAAGATATAGAGTCGATACTGACGCGTCTGCTGCAGGAGGCGGATTTTGATGTACAGAAAGCCGAGCGTGGTATTGTGTTTATAGACGAGATAGACAAGATTGCGAGGAAGTCGGATAATCCGAGTATTACAAGGGATGTGAGCGGGGAAGGTGTTCAGCAGGGACTCTTGAAACTGTTGGAAGGTTCGGTGGTGAATGTTCCGCCGAAGGGAGGTAGGAAGCATCCCGAACAAGAATATATTCATGTCAATACACAGAATATATTGTTTATCTGCGGGGGTGCATTTGATGGTATAGAGAGTAAGATTGCGCAACGGCTGAACCGTCATGTTATCGGTTTCGAGTCGTCGAAGCAACGGCAGCATGTTGACAAGAACAACTTGCTCAAGTATGTTGCCCCACAGGACTTGAAGTCGTTCGGTTTGATACCTGAAATCATCGGTCGATTGCCTATCATTACTCACCTTGAGCCACTTGACAGGGAGGCACTTCGTCGTATATTAACCGAGCCAAAGAACGCCATTACGAAGCAGTATGTGAAACTGATGCAGATGGATGGTGTGTCGTTAAGTTTTGCAGAGGACACGCTTGACTACATAGTGGATAAGGCAGTGGAGTATCGATTGGGAGCGCGAGGACTCCGTTCTCTGACCGAAACGGTGATGAGAGATTTGATGTATGATTTACCTTCGGGTGATGTAAAGGAGTTGGTAGTTCAGAAGGATTACGCGCAGAAGATGATAGAATCGGCAGATATGCTTCAGTTAGAACATTCGTTATAATTGATGTATCTCATAAAACAAAGGAAGGCGTGAACAGCAATGTTTCCGCCTTTCTTTGTCGGGATGACAGGATTTGAACCTGCGACCACACGCCCCCCAGACGCGTACTCTACCGGGCTGAGCTACATCCCGCAACAAACAACCACAAAAACCCTTATTCCTCGAAGGGACTGCAAAGGTAGAACTATTTTTTTATACTTGCAATAGCAAGATACAATTCTCTGTATTTTTTATTGAAACGATCGTGAAAAAGGAGTGCAGCGCAAGTGAGTCCCACAATAAATCCGACCCATATACCCGATGCCCCCATACGCAAGGGGAATGTGCAAATCAGTCCTACACTCATACCCACGATGATATAGGAGAAGAATGCTATCAGCATGGGTACTTTCACATCGGTGATACCTCGAAGCATGGCAGCACCTACTGCCTGGAGTCCGTCGGAGTATTGATAGATACCGGCAAACACAAGCAGTTGCGAGGCGATGGCGAGGACTTGGGTATCTGTTGTGAAGAGCAGCGGGATGTGGTTCCGAAGACTTATCATGAGGACGGCTCCGATAGTGTTCATCAACAGTACAAGATGGATACTGGCATTGCTTGCCATGCGCACGGCAACGAGGTCGCCTTTCCCTAATTGGTGGGATACACGGATGGTGGTGCCGGCACCTATGCCGAGTGCCAGCATAAAGGTGAAGTTAGACACTTGTGTGGCTATTTGATGGGCAGCGACAGCCTCTTTGCTAATCCATCCTACGATTACAACAGAGAGTGTGAATGTTACAGTTTCGAAGAACGTCTGTCCGCCTATGGGAAAGCCCATTCGCGCGATGCGGCACACCTCGCGCCAAGAAGACAATTGACGAGTGAAGCGTTGAATATATCCATTCCAAGCGTGATGTGAAGCAATGGCAATGAACATACACAAGGGCATACCTACCCGTGAGATGAGAGTGGCAATGCCTGCACCCGTTGCGCCCATAGGTGAGAAGCCCCAGTGTCCATAGATAAAGACCCAGTTGAGAAGTATGTTTAAGGCATTCATAGTGATTACCACTACCATTGCCACCCAAGTATTACCGAGTCCCTCGAGGAATTGTTTCTGAAGGCAGAAGAGCAGGAACGGCAGAAGTGAGATGACAATGAGGATATAGTAGGGTCGTGCCATCTGTATAACTTCGGGGTCTTGTCCGAAACGGTCAAGGAAAGGAATGCACAAGGCGAGCAGAAGTGTGGCAAGTCCTCCTATCAAGCAGGTGAAAAAGAAACCGTTTTGCAGAATAGAGGTGATGTTTCGATGTATGATAGTATCTTTCTCGGGAGACTTTGCCCGTTCCCCGTCTTGGATACCGATGAGGGGTGTTATGCCCATTAAAGCACCTGAGACGAAGACCATAACTGTAAAGAACAGTGCATTGGAGAAACTTACTGCAGCCAAGTCGACTGTTGCGTAATGCCCTACCATCATTGAGTCGATTACACCGACTAACGCTCCTCCTGCTTGCGTGAGCATGACGGGGACGGCTACTTTGAGGTTGCGCTTGTAGTAGGGAATATATTCTTTGAACCTTGCTATCAGTTGCATGGTGGATTGTATTGACAGGGGTTGCGGTAGGAAGATGTATCTTTGGTGGATTGTTGGTCGGTTTGACGAGGTAGATGTCCGATTTGATTACGGGCGACAGGTTATATGAAAACCGGTCTTTTTCCATTCGAATTGGATATAGATTTGCATAAAGCGTTGCATGATGAGCAGTGCTTGTGTCAATGCCAATTGGAGGTTGCAGGGAGTCATGTAGTTGCGGGTTGCTTGGGAGACCGTATATGATATAGAGCGGGTCAGCAGGTTGATGATATAGTTGCCGGTTGTGCGAATAAGTTGCAACTGTTGTCGCATATCTTTTGCTTCTTGCCTGTTGCGAGGAGGGGAGGATAATCCGAATACTTTTGCGGTTTGTGGTTGTTGGGTCTGATTGTCGGCGGACTTGGCTTTGCGAATGGATGTTCGTTCTCTATAGGCGGTTGTTTCGTTGCTGTATGGCAGGCAGTAAGCATAATAAAAGTCGCCATAAAGGTGACTTTTATTATGTGATATATCCTACGGTTTATATACTCCATTCAAAACCTTCTTTGGTGTCCTTTACTGAAAAGCCTAATTCAGTAAGCCTGTTGCGTATGCGGTCGCTTATAGCCCAGTCTTTTTGGCGTTTTGCATCAAGGCGCAAATCGAGCAGCAAGTCGATTGCACCATTGAAAGCAGCAGTATGCTGATTATCTGCATCGGTTTGTTCTAACTGCAAGCCGAGTATATCTACTGCAAAAGTTCTCCAGACGGACTGTAGTTCGTCGAGGTCGGTTTTATTGATTGTTGCTTTGCCGTCGTAGATAGTATTGATAGCGCGGGCAGAGTCGAACAAGTGTGAGATGACGACAGGAGAATTAAGGTCGTCGTTCATTGCTTCGGTGCAGCGTTCTCGGAGTCCCGTTGTTTCAATGTTTGTCGTTGCAGATGGGTTTAGTTTCATTAGTCGCATGTAGGCTTCTTGGAGGCGTGCAAATCCTTTTTCGGCTGCTTCGAGTGCCTCGCTTGAAAAATCGACCGTAGAACGATAGTGCGCCATGAGTATAAAGAAGCGTATAGTCATAGGCGAGAAAGGTTGAGTGAGCAATGAATGACTGCCGCTGAAGAATTGCTCGAGGGTAATGAAATTGTTGTAGGATTTACCCATTTTCTTGCCTGCGATAGTAATCATGTTATTGTGCATCCAGTAGTGTACTGAGTCGTGTCCAAGAGCGGCGCACGATTGTGCGATTTCCGCCTCATGATGAGGGAACATCAGGTCCATACCTCCGCCATGTATATCGAACTCTTCGCCCAAGTATTTTGTACCCATAGCAGAGCATTCCATGTGCCATCCCGGAAATCCCTCCGACCAAGGACTATGCCAGTGCATAATATGTTCTGGTGCTGCTTTTTTCCACAAGGCAAAGTCGTAACTGTGTTTTTTCTCGTGTTGGCCATCTAATTCCCTTGTTTCGGTTTTGATATCCTCAAGGTTACGCCCCGACAGTTTGCCGTATGGAAAATGTTTGGCATATTTTTCTACATCCATATACACACTACCGTTGACTACATAAGCATAGCCGTTGTCGAGTATGTGTTGTATGAATTCTATCTGTTCGATAATATGTCCGCTTGCGTGGGGTTCGATGCTTGGAGGCAGGACATTGAGCCGTTCCATATCGTGGTGATAGCGGTTGGTGTAGTATTGTGCTATCTCCATTGGTTCGAGTTGCTCCAATCGTGCTTTTTTTGCTATTTTGTCCTCGCCTTCATCAGCGTCATGCTCAAGATGTCCCACATCGGTTATATTACGGACATAGCGTACTTTGTAGCCGAGATATTGCAAGTAGCGAAACAGCAGGTCGAAAGTAATAGCGGGGCGTGCATGTCCCAGGTGTGCATCTCCATAGACGGTCGGTCCACAAACATACATTCCTACTCTACCCTCGTGCAGAGGGTGGAAGTATTCTTTTGTACGGCTGAGTGTATTATAGATTTGTAACATAGTGAAGTGTGTATGGTTATTGATTGTACCGCACAGGGCGGTGACAGATTGTTGTCAGTTGAGTCCTCGTTCTTTCTTTATTGTTTCGTATGCTTCGTTGATAGCACGGAATTTTTCGTTTGCCTTTTGTTTGACATTCTCTCCAGCAGAAGCGACCTTGTCGGGGTGGTACTTCATAGCCATGCGTCGGTAGGCTTTTTTGACTTCGTCATTTGTTGCCGATACAGTAATCTCGAGTGCCTGATATGCCCAATCGGGACTTTGTGCTTTGCCATATACTGCCAGCAATGAGCGATAGTCGGCATCGCTAAGTCCCATTGTGGAGGATATCTGCTGTATGATTCGTTCTTCTTCCGCCGCATATACGCCATCGGCAAATGCAAGGTTCAGCAGGAATTGCAGGATGGCAAGTCGTGTGGAGTAGTTTACATACTGACGGATTTGTGCAGCTACTGCGATATGGTCGATGTTCTGTTCGAGCAGTTTTTTGAGTACTTGCAACGCCTCTAATGCTTCGTCCTCTCCATAAGTTTGCAAAAGATATTTCTTGACGACATTGAGTTCGGACTTGCGTACTATTCCATCGGCTTTTAGTACGCACGCCACGAGAACAAGGATGCTGACACGGATGTCGCCTTGAGTAGCGCGTCGTGTGTAGGTATGCTGATTGGTATAGGTTGTTTGCGTGTTATCTTCAGTGGGGAGAGCCGTTGACAAGCCGTCGGATAGGAATGTGACTACTTGTGCAATCAGCAGTCCTATAGGTCCGCCTATTGCATAGCCCAGCCCACTAAGGAACAACCATTTGAATATCCCCATTTGTATGATTTATTCTACAGGAGCGTATTAGGGTCGAGATTTTCTTTTTCGATGTCCAAGAAATAGCGGAAAGTGCCGACTGTCAGTTCGCTACAAGCCGTTTCGTCGCATACGATGATACCGTGCGGATGAAGTTGCAAGGCAGAAATTGTCCACATGTGACTAATAGGTTCCTCTACTGCATGCTTCAAAGCCCGTGCCTTGTTGTGTCCGTTGACCATTATGAGTACTTCTTTGGCGTCGAGTACAGTACCTACGCCTACTGTGAGTGCGGTTTTTGGTACTTTGTTGACATCGTTATCGAAGAAGCGAGAGTTGGCGATGATAGTGTCGGTGGTCAATGTTTTTTGTCGTGTGCGAGATGCGAGTGACGATGTAGGTTCGTTGAAGGCAATGTGTCCGTCGGGTCCGATACCTCCCAAGAATAGGTCAATACCGCCGCAGGCACGAATTTTCTCCTCATAACGGGTACATTCGGCTTGAAGGTCGGATGCGTTTCCATTGAGTATGTTTACATTTTCGGGTAGGATATCGATATGTGAGAAAAAGTTGTTCCACATAAAACTATGGTAACTTTCAGGATGACTCTCGGGCAGTCCGACATATTCGTCCATATTGAATGTTATGACATTACGGAAGGAGACAGTACCTTCTTTGCAGAGTTGAATCAAGCAGTGATACATTCCCAGAGGAGAAGAGCCAGTCGGCAGACCTAATACGAAGGGGTCTTGCTCGGTAGGATTTGCTTCGTTGATACGGCGAGCCACATAGTTGGCAGCCCATTGGGAAAGCATTTCATAATCGGGTTGAATAATCAGTCGCATAGTGATATTCTTTTAAGTTAATAATTCGTTGCAAAGATATAACATTTTTCGCAATACATCAAATGGAAAATATAGGGTGAGGGTTGGAGGGATAGAGAAGAGGCTGTCGAAGGGAGTTCGGCAGCCTCTTGCAGTGGTAAGGATGAGAAGATTTTCTAACCAAGATAAGTCTTCAGTATCTTATTGCGGTTGTTGCTTCTCAGTCTGCGAATAGCCTTTTCTTTGATTTGACGAACGCGTTCGCGAGTAAGGTTGAACTCTTCTCCAATCTCTTCGAGAGTCATTTCGGGGACACCTATGCCAAAGAATTTGCGTATGATGTCGGCTTCTCGTGGTGTAAGGGTTGCGAGGGCGCGGTCTACTTCTTTGGAGAGTGATTCGTTGATGAGTCCACGGTCGGCATTGGGTGAGTCTTCGTTTTCCATTACATCGAGCAGGCTGTTATCTTCGCCTTCGACAAAAGGAGCGTCCACGCTTATATGTCGTCCGGACATTTTGAGTGTTTCGGCAATTTTATCGACGGGAATACCGAGTTCGTCGGACAGTTCTTCGGCGGACGGTTTGCGTTCGTTAGCCTGTTCGAAGCGTGACAATGCTTTGTTGATTTTGTTGAGCGAGCCGACTTGGTTAAGGGGCAGTCGCACAATACGGGATTGTTCTGCAAGTGCTTGTAGAATTGCTTGTCTGATCCACCATACTGCGTAAGAGATAAACTTGAAACCTCTTGTTTCGTCAAATTTCTCGGCGGCTTTGATTAGTCCGAGATTTCCTTCATCGATAAGGTCAGGTAGGCTTAGTCCTTGGTTTTGGTACTGTTTAGCCACAGATACTACAAATCGCAGGTTAGCCCTTGTAAGTTTCTCCAAGGCGGCACGGTCTCCGTTGCGTATTTTTCCCGCTAACTCGACTTCTTCTTCGACAGAAATGAGTTCTTCGCGCCCAATCTCTTGCAAGTACTTGTCTAAAGACTGACTTTCACGATTCGTAATTGATCTTGTAATTTTGAGTTGTCTCATAAGATGATTTATAGTAAAAACAACAATACTATTTCGTTGCAGTACACACCACGCCAAAATAGTCTGCAAAGGTACAAGTCTTTTGTGAGAAAAACAAGTAAAACGGCAAAAAAAATTCTCCGATACATCTTTATCGGCTTTGCGTGAGGTTGCAGACAGTGTAGGAAATTGATAACGAGTGCGTTGAGCGTATTGTGTTTTAGAGGGTTGGAGGGTGTTCGGGAGCAAGTAAATTCGTTTCACAATGCTTGGGACGACTTTGCGTTTTGAATTCCTAATATATCGTAAGATATTCTTCCTATATTCATCCTATATTCGTCCTATGTTCGTCCTATATAGTTCCTATGTGACCTCAGGCGACCGTTAAGTTAACGATAATTGCAAGATTTACTACCTTAATTCTAAACGGTATTAACAAACACGGACGATAACATGACGATGAAGTCTGATATGCGTGCGGTGATGAGGAGCGTTGTTTGAGAGGGATGGCAGCATGAAATAAAACTTTTTCGGGGCAGAAAGTTGTGTGATTGAGAATAAAGATGTACCTTTGCGCCGCTTTTCGTGAAAAAGCAAAACCATTCAGTATTAACCCGAGTAAGCGGCTCAGAGCAGTCGTAACTCACTAAAAACTAAAAGTAAATGGCAACTAAAATTCGTTTATCCCGTCATGGTCATAAGGACTATGCTTATTATCACATTGTGGTAGCAGACAGTCGTTCTCCTCGTGACGGCAAGTTTATTGAGCGAATCGGTTCTTACAACCCGAACACTAATCCCTCTACTGTAGATTTGAACTTTGAGAGGGCATTGTATTGGGTAGAGGTCGGCGCACAACCCACCGACACAGTACGCAACATTCTCTCCGATGAAGGTGTTCTCTTGAAGAAGCATTTGAAAGGGGGAGTTAAGAAGGGTGCGTTCTCTGAGGAAGAGGCAGAGCGTCGTTTCAACGCTTGGAAGTCGGAGAAAGACGCCAAGTTAGGCAAGATTTCGAGTGCCGAGACTGCCAAGAAAGAAGATGCAGCGAAGAAGCGTCTTGCCGCCGAAGTAGAGGCTAACAAGGCAAAGGCTGCTGAAGTAGCCAAGAAAAAGCAAGCGGCTCTTGAGGCAGAGGCAGCCGCAGCCGCAGAGGCAGCACCTGCAGAAGCACCTGCAGAGGCAGAGGCTCCGGCAGAGACTCCTGCTGAATAGGCAGAACGCGCAAATAGCAAAGGGTGTCCTTTCAACCTTATCGTTGGGAGGACGCTTTTGTTTTCTTTTTCACAAGCGAGTTATAAAGATAAGAAAACATTTGTATAAGCAAAAAACATTCAGTACCTTTGCAGCGTAATGTGTTTTTGGTATGAAAAGTTACAGGTTCATCATTTGCGTTTTTATCTCCACCATTCTGTTTCCTGTATTTGCCGATGCCGCAAGTCCCGTTAAGAAGAGTCGTGCTGATGTAGTATGGACAAAGAAGCCGAGCAGAATCAACGGCTTGTACACCCAACAGAACACTGCCATAGCCTACGGGCTGACCGTATCGGCGAACGGTCTTTACTACTACGGGGACGTTGACCGTAGGGGTTTGGCAATGAACGGAGGTTTTCAGACGCAGAATGTTACATTCGGCGGTGCTGCTGCATTTGCCTATCTTATGCCCGCAGGGCGACATACGAACTGGCGGTTCAGTTTGAACTTTGGAACTTTGCGTGGTGACAACAGTAAGTCGTACGCAGATTCGTACCGTAAATTCAATTCGATATTTGGAGAACTGGCTGCCGGAGTGGAATGGTTTCCGTTCCCTACAGCAGGTTTCTATCTGTACGGCGGCGTAGCGTTGGCCTACAGTTATATTCACTACGACTATATGACTGCGAGGGGAGCGAGGAGTTCGGTTCTGCCGCTTATACCGCTTGAGATAGGCTATGACTTCAAGATTGGGAGGAGTCTCGGTATAAAGATCAACTTCAGTGTTCATCAAGGCATTATAGACACCCCTTCGTGCAACTTGGACGGGTATCCGATGACTGCAGCGCAAAACTCGGCAGGTCTTGACTTCGGTCGGGGTGGTGGGAATCAATGGGCTGACGGGTTCTTTCAGATAGGGTTAGGTATCACTTACCGCTGGCATAATTGCGAGACTTGTCGCCGATACCGATGGTAGAAGAGTACAAACGAAGGAAGTCTGTTAACACATTGCCAAACAAACGAAAGATAATAAACGATCCTGTCTTTGGGTTTATCAGTTTGCCCAACGACTTTCTGTATGACCTATTGCAGCACCCTTATGTGCAACGCTTGAACCGTATCAGGCAATTGGGTCTGAGTTTCTTTGTGTATCCTGGTGCGATGCACACTCGTTTCTTGCACTCGTTGGGTACGATGCATTTGATGCAGGAGGCGATACAAGTTCTCCAGCAGAAGGGTGTGGACATTTCGCAAGATGAAAGCACAGCGGCAGAGGCGGCTATTCTGCTGCATGACATAGGTCACGGTCCGTTCTCGCACGTACTTGAGAACACGCTTGTTCATGGGATTTCGCATGAAAAGATATCGCTGATTATGATGGAGCGGATTAATGAGGAGTTTGATGGCAGGTTGTCGGACGCTATTTCGTTGTTCAAAAACGAGTATCCGCGACATTTTCTGCACCAGATGATATCGTCGCAGTTAGATATGGACCGATTGGATTATCTGTGCAGGGATTCTTTTTTCTGCGGGGTGAGTGAGGGTACAGTAGCCTCGTCGCGCATACTGAAGATGTTGAATGTAGCGGATGACCGACTTGTGGTGGAGGCAAAGGGGATTTATTCGATAGAGAAGTTCTTGGTGGCGCGTCGGCTGATGTACTGGCAGGTTTATTTGCATAAGACCTCTGTTGCAGCGGAACAGATGCTGATACATATACTGAACCGTGCGCAAGCGTTGGCGAAGGAAGGGGAAGAGTTGTTTGCCACTCCTGCCTTGCACCGTTTTCTTTATCAGTATGTGGGAGTGAAGGACTTTACGACAGACTCGGATGCATTGGCCTATTACGCCCAATTGGACGACACAGATATACTGTCTGCCATAAAAGTGTGGGAGGAGAGTGACGACATTGTACTGGCTACGCTCTGCAAGGCGTTCAGCAACCGTCGTCTTTTCAAAGTGAAAGTACTTATGCAGCCGCTGACAGAAGAGGAGCAAGCGGATTATGCGAAGGTCTATGCTGACCATTTTGACATAAGCAGGGAGGATGCCCGTTATTTCTTCGGACCTCATACGGTTTCCACAGATACCTATTCGCCGAAGGATGACTCGATAGGAATACTTTACAAGGACGGTACTATCAAGGACATTGCGGACGCTTCCGATATGCTTAACATTCAGGTATTGACCAAGAAAGTAGAGAAACATTACCTATTTTATTACCCGTTATAAGTTGGTTTCAAAAGGATAAACAGATGGAATTTACAGCAGAACAGATTGCCTCGCTTGTAGGAGGAGAGATACTCGGAGAGCGCGCCAGGAAGGTGCATGATGTAAGCAAGATAGAAGAAGGGAAGGAAGGAACGCTCTGTTTTTTGGGAGAACAGAAGTATGTACACTATCTGCAGGACACAAGTGCGAGCATCGTGCTGATGTCGAAAGGTCTTGAGTTCAGCGGTACAACACCTGCGACGCTTATTCTTGTGGAGAATGCCCGTGCCGCCATTTCGCAACTTTTAGCGATGGTAGCGGAAGTGCTGTTACCCCGTAAGCACGGTGTAGAAGAGCCGGTGTTCGTGTCGGAGGGTGTGCAGATACCAGAGGATGCCTATATTGGTGCATTTGCTTATATCGGGAAGAATGTACGATTGGGTAAGGGAGTACAAATCTATCCGCAAGTATATATCGGTGACAACGTGAGCATAGGCGACAATACAACGCTTTATGCGGGGGTGAAGGTATATGCCCATTCGCAGATAGGGAAAGACTGCATTGTTCATTCGGGTGTAGTGATCGGTGGGGACGGTTTTGGTTTTGAGCCTGACAAAGACGGGGTATATCATAAAGTTCCACAGATAGGCAATGTGGTGATTGAAGACGATGTGGAGATAGGTGCCAACACGACGATAGACAGGGCGATGATGGGGAGTACGCGGATACACAGGAATGTGAAACTTGACAATTTGGTACAGATAGCGCATAATGTGGAAGTAGGAGAGTCGACCGTGTGCTGCGCGATGGTAGGTATAGCGGGTTCGACGACTGTCGGCAAGCATTGCATATTGGCAGGTCAAACGGGTGTAGCGGGACATATAAGCATAGCGGACGGAAGCGTGTTCGGCGCGCAGACGGGCGTTGCCAACAGTATCAAGCAATCGGGTCAGTATCAGGGTACGCCAGCCATTCCCGTTGAGAAGTTCCGCCGTTCATCGGTTGTATTCAAGAATCTGAATGACCTACAGAAAAGCGTTTACGCATTACAGAAACAAATAGAAGAGAACAAGAAATGAAGCAACATACACTGAAAGAGTCCTTTTCGTTTGACGGTAAGGGGCTACACACGGGTTGTACTATACACGCTGAATTCCACCCCGCAGCAGAGAATACGGGGATACGCATCTGTCGCGTGGATTTGCCTGACAGGCCTTGTTATGAAGCGACGGCGGACTATGTGAGTGCCACAGAGCGAGGCACTGTTCTTGAGAGAGGCGAGTGGCGGGTTTCCACCGTGGAACATGCTTTGTCCGCTCTTTATGGCATGGGGGTGGATAACTGTCTTATTGAGGTGAACGCACCGGAAATGCCTATTCTTGACGGTAGTGCCAAATACTATGTGGACGCTATTCAGCGTGTCGGGTTACAGGAACAGGATGCCAATCAGAAAGTATTTGTTGTGCGACACAAACTCGAGTACAAAGATGAACTGACGGGTACAAAGATTACGCTATTGCCTGATGACGAGTACAGTTTGGACGTACACATTTCATTCCCGTCGGAAGTGCTGCATAACCAATATGCCAGTTTGGAGAATATGTCGGACTATGCAACGGAGATAGCCTCTGCACGGACATTCTGTTTTGTAAGAGAGATACACGAACTACTGAATCACGGACTGATAAAGGGAGGGGATTTGCAGAATGCATTAGTTATCTACGACAAGGAATTATCGCAAGAGGAATTTGACAAACTTGCGCAACAATTGGGGCAGCCACATCAAGACGCGTCGCATATTGGGTACCTCTCGGAACCACACTACAACAATGAACCTGCACGGCACAAACTATTGGATTTGATAGGTGATTTGTCGCTGATTGGTTGCAGGATACAAGGGAAAGTGATTGCCACTCGTCCCGGTCACGGAGCCAACACACAGTTCTGCAAACTGTTACGCAAAGAATTGCGGCGTACAGAGATACTTCCTCCTGTGTTTGACGAGAACAGCAAGCCTCTGTTGGACACTGCCGATATACGGCGATTGCTACCCCACCGATACCCTATGCTGTTTGTGGACAAAGTGTTGCAGATGACGGACAGCAGCATTATTGCGATGAAGAACTTTACGACGAATGAGCCGTTCTTTCAGGGACACTTCCCGAATGAGCCTATCGTACCTGGCGTTCTGCTGTTGGAGGCGATGGCACAGGCAGGGGGATTGCTTGTTCTGCACGACAGACAAGATGCGCACGACTATTCCACCTATTTTGTCAAGATAAACAATGCAAAGTTCAGACAAAAGGTATTACCCGGCGACACGATTATTCTGCGTATGGAACTATTAGAGCCTATGCGTCGTGGTATTGTGGTGATGCAAGGACACTGCTTCGTAGGCGAAAGGCTTGTGGCAGAAGCAGAGTTGGCAGCACAGATAGTGAAACACATAAAATAGAATACAGATTATAACAAATAAAAAAGAACGAACTATGAATCAACCATTGGCTTATATACATCATGATACGAAGATAGCATCTTCTGTTGTGATTGACCCATTCGTATATATTGACAAGGATGTAGAAATCGGAGAGGGTACGCATATCGGCTCAAATGTGACTATTTACGAAGGAGTACGGATTGGAAAGAATTGCAATATCTTTCCGGGTGCTGTGATTGGTGCGATACCTCAGGACTTGAAATTCAAGGGGGAGAAGACTTATGTCTTTATTGGTGACAACACCAACATCCGTGAGTGCGCTACGATACATCGCGGTACGGCGAGCAAAGGAAAGACTGTGGTAGGCAATGACTGCCTGATTATGGCATACTGCCACGTGGCACACGACTGCCTGTTGCATGACCATATTATCATGTCGAACGCCGTACAATTGGCGGGGGAAGTTGTTGTGGACGACTGGGCTATTCTTGGCGGAGGGACGCTTGTACACCAATTCTCGCATATCGGGAGTCATGTTATGGTGCAAGGGGGTTCGAAAGTCAATAAAGATATTCCGCCTTATGCCATTGCCGCACGCGAGCCGATTTCGTATTGCGGTATCAACTCTGTCGGATTGAACCGTCGTGGATTTACCCGTGAACAGATTGCGTCGATTCAAGACACTTACCGTCTGTTCTATATGTCGGGGCTGAATGTGACTCAGGCAATAGAGCAGATAGAGGCGACAGTTGCCGAGACACCGGAGAGAAACACTATTCTGGAGTTTGTCAAAGGGTCTCCACGAGGGGTAATCAGAGGGATTAATTGAGTAAGATATAAGGCTGCAGACAGTGGAAAGACAGAAGACTGCAGCAGTGATAATTCGCAATTCTTAATTCTTAATTAGAACAATGTTGGAAACGGAAGAAAGAAGTCTCAATTTCATTGAGCAGATTGTAGAGAAAGACCTTGCAGAAGGCAAGAACGGCGGACGCATACAGACGCGCTTCCCGCCCGAACCGAACGGCTACCTGCACATCGGGC
>CAVHKB010000036.1:0-15606 GCA_963636305.1 Prevotella sp. P5-108 | reverse complement strand
GTCGTCTGTAACTTCGTTTAGGCTAACCGTAGAGCCATAGCGTGCTATGGCTCTCATATCATCTCTGCATATTAATTGTTAACTGTTAATTGTTAATTGCTCCCCTGCATATTAATTGTTAATTCTTAATTGTTAATTGAATCGTTATTCAATTACCCCTTTTGTAAACCATCGTCAAACCGTCCCGCACGGGCAATATCACTTTCTCCACTCTTGCATCGTCGGCCACTCGGTCATTAAAGGTGCGAAGACCGACCGTCTGCTTGTCTTTGTCGTATGCAGGGTCCACGATATTACCCGACCACAGCGTGTTGTCGGCAAGCAACAATCCTCCGCACCGCAACAGAGGCAGCGTACGCTCATAATAGAGGCTATACTCTCGTTTGTCAGCATCAATAAATATCAAATCAAATACTTCGTGTTGCAAACTCTCTATCACTTGCAGAGCGTCGCCGATATGCAGTTCTATTTTCTTCTCAAGATTAGGCTTTAGCGATAGGTTGTGCAATATCCGTTCCTCCAACTCATCGTTCTTCTCAATAGTATGCAGCACGCCGTCCGCTGTCAGACCCTCTGCAAGACAGAGCGCCGAGTATCCCGTGAATGTGCCTATCTCCAAAATACGACGGGGATGAAGCAACCTGCTTAATAGGCTGAGCAACCGTCCTTCCACCGCACCGCATAGCATCTGCGGATGCACCGTATAAAGATTAGTTTCCCTGTAGATTTGTTGCAGCACCGCATCTTCTCGACTGCTGTGCCGTTCGATATATTCTTCTATATCCATACGCTTTCCTTTCTTTTCTGTCACGACTGCAAAGATACAACTTTTTGTCCAACTTGTTCGCTCTCTCCGTCAACCAACCGACATCCTGCTCCTATGGTCCACTATTCGCCGCACCTGCTGCCATACTTGCTCAAACAATACATATTGTATGTTCGCTAAAATTGTAGTACCTTTGTCGCTGTAAAAATCATATCCAATGTGGCGTCTATATGCAATACTGTCAGCACTCTTCGCAGCACTGACTACCATTTTCGCAAAAGTGGGACTGAATAATATCAACTCCGACCTGGCAACCGCCATCCGTACAACTATCATTCTGCTTATTACGTGGGGCATTGTTCTCTTCGGACACAAAGCAGAAGGACTCGCACAAATAAGCGGACATACATGGTTGTTCCTTATCCTCTCTGGCATCGCTACAGGACTGAGTTGGCTGTTCTATTTCAAAGCCCTCCAATTGGGACAGGCTTCACGAGTAGCACCTATCGATAAGTTGAGTATAGTCATCACCATCGTGCTGGCTTGCATCTTCCTCCACGAGAAAATAACACTTCGTGTCCTTATCGGTTCTTTGCTTATCACAGGAGGTGTACTCCTTATGCTATAATATCTACTCCGACAATTCATTTTGCTATGACATTTTCAGAACTATCACTCTCTGCTCCTCTCATCAAAGCCGCTGACGCTTTGGGCTTTCAACAGCCCACCCCTGTACAAGAGAAAGCCATACCTTTCCTGTTAAACGAAAAAGACGACCTAATGGCACTCGCGCAAACAGGTACAGGGAAAACAGCAGCATTCGGCTTCCCTCTGTTACACTTCCTTTCTGCTAACTCCGACAAAACGGCCAACGCTACACGAGCATTGCTCCTCGCACCTACTCGCGAGTTATGTCTGCAGATAGCCAACGATTTGAAGCAATATGCACAATTCCTGCCGCAAATACGCATCGTCGCTGTCTATGGAGGCGAAGACATTCGCAAACAACTGATGCTACTCGACAAAACACCGCAAATCATAGTGGCTACTCCGGGACGACTGCTCGACTTGATGCGCAGAGGGAAAGTCAAACTTTCCTGCATAGAGTATCTTGTACTCGACGAAGCAGATGAAATGCTCAACATGGGTTTCCAAGAAGACATCGAAACCATTCTGCAAGAAGTCCCCGATAACAGACGCACAATGCTTTTCTCTGCCACAATGCCACGCGAAATAGCACAGATGAGCAAACAGTATATGCACAATGCACACGAGATACAAATAGGAGAACGCAATGCAGGCACCGAGAATGTAGAGCATATCTACTATGTGTGCAGGGCGCAAGAACGCTATCTCGTCCTGAAACGCATCATCGACTATAACCCCGACATCTATGGCATCATCTTCTGTCGTACCAAAGCCGATACACAAGAGGTAGCCGAAAAACTCATGAAAGATGGCTACAACGCCGACGCTCTGCACGGCGACCTCACACAGACCGCACGCGATAATGTCATGCAACGCTTTCGATTGAAAGCCGTTCGACTGCTAATCGCTACCGATGTAGCAGCCAGAGGTATCGATGTCAATTGCCTTACCCATGTCATAAATTATCAATTGCCAGATGACCCCGAAGTATATACTCACCGCTCCGGTAGAACAGGGAGGGCGCAACAAAAGGGAATATCTATCAGCATCTTGCACCAACGCGAAACAAGGCGTATACACAACTTGGAGAAAATGCTGCACCGCGAATTTCACTACCAACCTATCCCTATGCCTATCGATGTGTGCAAAAAACAACTCTTCTACCAGGTCGGCAAACTGCAAAAGGCAGATACTGATCTGCTCAATTCTTCCCAATTCACAGCAGATGTGTTGGACGAGGCTCTCAAAGTGCTGAGTTATCTTTCAAAAGAAGAACTCTTGACGCATTTTCTTGCCCTCGAGTTCAATCGCTTCTTGTCCTATTACAAGGATGCCAAAGATTTGAATGTCGATAAACCTGCACCAAAGCACCGTGACGACCGAAAACCAAACAAGAGAGAAAAAGAACAACAAGGCAAAAATCGTATGATACGCCTCAAAATCAATGTCGGAAAACGAGACGGAATGTCACCGAAACGCTTTCTCGCATTGGTCAACGAGGTAACACACGACCGCTCTATACATATCGGTAATATCGATATCGCACAGAACTTTACTTTCTTCGACATCTTTCCTGACCAACGCCGTAAATTGGAGAACGGTTTTGCTATCTACGAAGACCTCTACATACAGGAAGTAAAAGGCAAACGCGCAGATAAATTCTAAACCTCTTCTTCCGTAGTGGGAAAATTGACCATTCTAAAAGAACAAAGGAATAGTTTTTGCTGAATAATAAGTGTAACCCAATAAAGAAATAATGTGATATGAAGAAATTTTTTGCAGTTATCATCGCCGTATTTGCGTGCTTAACCTCTTGTTCAAGTAAACCCTATTTGGGAACTTTTAATGAATTGCCCGAAAGTGCCAAGACGTTTCTGGTAACCTACTACAACGAATCTGACATCTCTTATATCAAAGTAGAGAAAGAAGGTTTGCACAACGAGTATGAAGTATTCCTGAACAATGGTGTGGAAATAACTTTCGACTACAAAGGAAATCTCGAGGAAATCGATTGCAACCAATATGCAGTACCCGACGGTATTGTACCTACCGAGATTGTAAATTATGTTTCCAATCATTTCACAAATGCTTTCATTGTGAAGTATAAAATTGAAAAATGGGGCAAAGAAGTGAGCCTCAATAATCATTTGGAACTCAAGTTCGACAAAAACGGTACTTTCTTGGAAATCGACGATTGAAAAGATAATACTATCTCCTGTAAAAGGCTGTCCGAACTTATCCGACAGCCTTTTCTTTTCCGAAAATACAACCATACGCAACCCTATAAAATACCTATTTTTGCAATATGTGGATTGCAAAACGAAAATTTCTCGATAAAAACACTGCTATATAGCATAATTTCTCAACAAGATGTTTGGAGGTATAGGAAAACTGTCATACCTTTGCATCGTGTTTTTCATGGTATTAGATTTAAGGTTAAGTAAAGATTGGGTTGTCGCGACGACAACCTTTCTTTTTTTATAGATACTTATCCTTTCTTATATAGGTCCTTATCCTTTCTTTTATAGGTACTTATCCTTGCAAGCATCCCCGCTGCCCCCTGTCCTATCCCATGCAATCGCATCATTCCTATCCATTCTTATCCCTACACCTCCACCGTCCATTCCAAAGTTATCCGTCCGTTTACAAGGTGTTTCCCGTTCTGTATATTTGAATCTATTTGATATAAATTTTCTATGTATTTGGAGGATAATAGTGGGGTATTCTGTGTTTTTATGTTAATTCATGTCCATACGCCGCTGCCGTCCGTTGCAAACGCCCTACGGATACAAGTATCCATACCCGTCTATTCCGAAAAAAAACACTTTTTCTGCACGGATATTTGCACATATCCACAAAAAGCACTATCTTCGCTCCGTTTTACAACGAATTGCGTATCGCCTTTGTGGAAACACCCCGCACCGATAGAGGCGCGAAGACATAGATATTAAAGCGTATAAGCCTAACTTGGTATCTTGAAACCTTCCAACTTAAAGGCTATCCAAGCAATGCAATATACCAAAGCAAAATTCCAATACCCCATTAAAACGAACACTGTATGAAACGAATTCTCTCCCTATGGCTAATGACCTTTCTAGTCACAGCCGCTCTATGGGCATCTTTCACCCCCGAGGCTTTCACTGTTTCCGCTGACGGCAAGCAGGTGTATTTCTCGCAGGGCAACTTGCAGTGCTCCGGACTTACAAAGAATGACACTACTTGGTCATTTGCTGAACACCAATATGATATATTGGGTGCAGCCAATGTCAGCGGCGGCAACCTTGCCGATACGATAGATATGTTCGGTTGGAGTGCAAACAACGAAACGGCGAAGTGGGGTATCAGCTCCTCTATAGACAATTCCGATTATCCAAGTACTGATTTCGTGGATTGGGGAGCAAACACCATCGGCAATTATGCGTCCAATACTTACCGCACACTGACTTACGATGAGTGGAAATACCTGCTCAATACGCGTACCAATGCAAGCGAAAAGAAAGGTATTGCCCGTATCAACCTCAACAGAGATGGCACACAATATACGAACGGTATTATCCTATTGCCCGATAATTGGACTTGTCCCGTGGGTATGGAGTTTAAGAGCGGTTTCGCAAGTTATAATAATATACAAGCCTATGCTGACCATCAAACTTTCACGCTCGCTCAATGGCAGCAACTAGAAGAAGCAGGCGCAGTCTTCTTGCCTGCTTCGGGGGTTCGCATCGGGGCGAATATGAGCAATGTGCAGCTCCTCGGCAACTATTGGTCTGCTACGAATTGTGTGTCCTTCTCAGGCTATGCATACCGTCTGTACTTCCTCTCGGACGGAGCGAACGCGAGCAATTACACCAATCGTTTCATCGGTGGTGCAGTCCGTCTCGTGCAAGACCGCCGCTTTGCTATTGCCATTATCGCATCCGAATACGGTAGTATCACAACCGATAAGTCCGAATGTGCCGTAGGCAAACCCGTTACGCTGACGATAACAGAGAACGCCTACTGTAACCTACGCTCTTTCACTGTGCTGCAGGGGGAAACGAAAGTGCAGACTACGGCAGTGGAGGGAAAGGTCAATACATACACCTTCACTATGCCCGCAGGCGATGTGACTATCACCGCCGAGTTTGAGAAACTCGCCTCCGCCTTTACACCCGTCCTATTCACTATCGCAGAGGGGAAACAAGTGTACTTCTCGCCAGGCAACTTGCAGTGCGCAGGACTTACTACGAACGACACTACTTGGTCATTTGCCGAATACCAAACCGATATGCTCGGGACGGGCAATGTCAGCAACACTGCTCTCTCCGACACAATAGACCTCTTTGGTTGGAGCGGAAACACGGGAACAGCCCAATGGGGTATCAGCACCTCTACAGACTCTTCCGATTACTCGGGGATGTTCGCAGACTGGGGTGCGAACACCATCGACAATTATGCACCCAATACCTACCGCACGCTGACTAACGACGAGTGGAATTATCTGCTCAACAAGCGCCCCAATGCAAGCGACAAGAAAGGTGTCGCGCGTATTAAATTGACTGATACCGAGTACGCCAATGGTCTTATCCTTCTCCCCGATAATTGGAAATGTCCCGAGGATATAGAGTTTAAGAGCGGTTTCGCAAGCGATTATAGCCTACAAGCCTATGCCGACCATCAAACTTTCACGCTAGCCCAATGGCGGCAACTAGAAACGGCAGGTGCGGTCTTCTTGCCTGCTTCGGGGCGCCGCATTGGGGCAAGTATGGACAATGTGCAGGACTATGGCAACTATTGGTCTGCTACGACGAATGCCTCGGGGCGCCCATACTATCTGTACCTCGACTCGAAGGAAGCGAGTACATACATCTACCGTCGCTACTACGGGCATGCAGTCCGCCTTGTGCAAGACCGCCGCTTTGCTATTGCAATTACCACACCCGAATTTGGCAGTATCACGACGGACAAGACCGAATGTGCCGCAGGAGAAACGGTTACGCTGACAATGACAGGGAGCGCCTACTACAGACTACGCTCTTTCGCTGTGCTGCAAAGGAAGGCAGAAGTGCAGACTACGGCAGTGGAAGGAAAGGTCAATACATACACCTTCACTATGCCCGCTAGCACTGTGACTATCACCGCCGAGTTCGAGAAGGTCGCTTCTGCTTTTGCACCTGCTGCGTTCTCTGTTGCAGAGGGGAAACAAGTGTACTTCTCGCCAGGCAACTTGCAATGCGCAGGACTTACTACGAACGACACTACTTGGTCATTTGCCGAATACCAAACCGATATGCTTGGGACTGCCAATGTCAGTGCCGACCACCTCGCCGACACGATAGATATGTTCGGTTGGAGTGCGAACAACGAAACGGCGAAGTGGGGTGTCAGCACCTCGACAGACTATACTGATTACCTGGGAGAGTTCGTGGATTGGGGTCAGAACATAGGCGATGGCACAACCTACCGCACGCTGACTTACGATGAGTGGGAATACCTGCTCAATACGCGTACCAACGCAAGCGAAAAGACAGGTGTTGCCCGTATCAACCTCAGTAGCGATGGCACACAATATACGAACGGTATTATCCTATTGCCCGATAATTGGACTTGTCCCGTGGGTATAGAGTTCCAGAGTACCTTTGCAAGTGAGGGTAGTATAGAAGCCTACGCTACTAACCAAACTTTCTCCCTCTCTGAATGGCAGCAATTAGAAGCACAAGGTGCGGTATTCTTGCCTGCTTCGGGATTTCGCTTCGGGGTGAATATGGGCAGTGTGCAGAACTATGGCAGTTTCTGGTCTGCTACGGCAAACGGTCGGGGGCTAGCATACGACCTGTACTTCGACTCGAAAACTGCATACGCGACCACGGGTAATCGCACCTTCGGACTAGCAGTCCGTCTTGTGCAAGACCTGCGCTTTGCTATTACAATCACCACACCCCAACACGGCAGTATCACAACGGACAAGACCGAATGTGCTGCAGGCGAAGTGGTTACGCTGACGCTTGCGCCCGAGATAGGCTATCGCTTGCAGACACTCACCGTATGGCAAGGCGAAACCGAGATACCGACGACGCTTATTGAGGGTACGACCGACCAATACACCTTCGTAATGCCTGCGGGGAATGTGATGGTAAGTGCGATATACGAGATACAGACCTTCACCATTTCGACGAGTGCTGTAAATGGTACCGTAACAGGTGGCGGCACCTACGACTACGGGACGACGGTTAAACTCGAGGCAAAGCCTGACAATGGGTATGTGTTCTCGCATTGGAGCGATGACACAAAGGATAACCCATACGAGTTTGTCGTAACTACAAACCTCACCTTGGAGGCGGTGTTCGTGCCTGGAGTGCCGAGCGAGGTAGATGCGACACAAAGTGCAGCCGGCGACTCGGTGCGCAAAGTCCTTATCGACGGGAAAGTGTATATCCTCCGCAACGGTAAAACTTACACCCTGACAGGCGTAGAAGTAAAGTAAGACTCCCCCAACCCCCTCAAAGAGGAGGCGAAACAAAGACAGAGGGGCTGTCTAACAATGCAAACTTGTTAGGCTGCCTCTTTTGTTGTATCAATGCCCCAGATAACCAGATATCCAGAATCCCCAGATATCCAGTTATCCCAGACATCCAGAACATCCGGATATCCATTTTTATGATAATTTATGTCCATACGGCGTTAGCCGTCCGTTGAAAAGGTGTTTGCTATTCTGTATATTTGAATCTATTTGGGATAATTTTCCATGTATTTGGAGAGAATATTTATGATAATTGATGTCCATACGGCGATAGCCGTCCGTTGAAAAGGTGTTTGCCGTTCTGTATATTTGAATCTATTTGATATAATTTTTCGTGTATTTGGAGAGAATATTTATGATAATTGATGGCAATACGCGTAGCGTCCGTCCCCAAAGTCATCCGTCCATTGAAAAGATGTTTGTCCAAGCGTCGAGGTGAAATAGTTTGCATATATCAAATGTTTATCCTAATTTTGCAGCGATAAAATGATATGTTCGTGTCAAAGTTGGATAAAAACATATTGGATTTCTTGGTAGCGTTGGTGGCGGAGTTTGCTGCCCGCTTTGACATATCGCAAAGCACGGCATACAACTATATCCGCCAATACAAGGGCTTGGACTATTATTTCCGGCACTACAATATCCTGCACACCTTGTCTTTTGACGACAATGTGGATAATCTAATTCAAGTGTGTGCCAATCATGGGGGAACATTGCAATGAGGTTATACCACGGCTCTGACATATTGGTTCCCAATCCCGAAATTGATAAAGGGAGACCCTATAAAGATTTCGGAAAGGGGTTCTATCTCTCGGACGACTTGCAACAAGCACGCAACATGGCTTCTCAAAAGGCGGCTCTTTCGTTGAATGCCGTCCCTGTTGTCTCTACCTATGAGTTTTGCGAGTCGGCTATGACGGATGGCACTCTCAATGTCAAATGCTTCAATACATACACCGAAGAATGGGCAGAATTTGTTCTGCGTAATCGTGACCGTAAGACGCCGCAACCCTTTCACCACTATGACATTGTCTATGGACCTATTGCAGACGACAGTGTGGTGCGTCAAATGCGTCGGTTTGAGTTGGGCGATATCACGATGGAGGAACTGATGCGCGAACTGCGTTACCCGAAAGGTATAACTTTTCAGTACTTTTTCGGGAGTGATAAAGCACTCCGAACACTGACATTTATATGCTGACAGAAGGTCAAATACAATGCATGAAAGAGAATATGACGGTGGCTTTGGCTCAAATCCTCATAGAGGAGCAGCATTGCTCTATGGAGCAAGCCTTGGATATTGTGTATAATTCCACCACTTTCCGCAATCTTCAGAACACCGATTCCGGCTTGTACTACCAAAGTGTCGGATATGTATATGATGACCTCCAACGCGAATTGAAGAATAAAAACAGCAAACAATAACTCCCAATCCCCATTGTTAGGGGAGATTGGGGATAAAGATACGCGTCCCTGCTGACGGACGATAAAAACAGTCAGCAAACGCAAAACCCACGCGGTGCTTTCTATGACGGACACAGCGGTGTTCCGAGAAAGCAGTTGGGTGGGCTTTGTGACATAATAGCGTTCGAGAATTAAGGGCTCCCGCAGATTTTTAATCTGTGGGAAGAGCGGAGGCACAAGTCGCCTGCTGATTTAGCGGAGCGGTATCAGCCGAAGCGACCTTGTTGCCGAACGCGAAGCGTTTGCTAACGCTTGCGAACCGATACTCTGAAATGTAGGAAATTTCAAAAGTTTATTTCGATAACAAGACATTAGTAGATGCTCATGGGTGTATCTACACTTGCGTGTACCCGTTGGGGTATGCGCCAAGTACGATATACACGCGTGGGTTTCTGCATGTATTTTCGAATAGACTGGTTTCCTACGACCACAGAGTACGGATTTACTAACAGAAGTCCGCGTTTTTTGTGTGCCTACATGTAAACTCAATAGACCATATCAAGTAGAATAACAATAATAAACAAATGGAGAAAGTCGATAGCCGAATCATAAAGTGGAGACAAAGCAAAATTCAGTGAACTATGAGAACAAAACTAATCTCAGTTGCTATTGCCCTGTTGGCAAGTATGTCCGTACGGGCAGTCGAAGTACAAGCCATTGACCTCGGTCTGCCAAGTGGTATCAAATGGGCATCGTGCAATGTAGGTGCGACGAATCCCGAAGACAAAGGCAACTACTATGCATGGGGCGAAGTGTTCCCCAAAGACAACTACTCGTGGGCAACCTACAAGTATGCCAATGGCAGTTCTTCAACCCTAACCAAGTATTGCAACAAAGCAAGTTACGGTGACAACGGTTTTACTTACAACAAAACTACATTAGACCCCGAAGACGATGCCGCGCATGTCAATTGGGGCGGCACTTGGCGTATGCCGACAGACGCCGAATTGACAGAGTTGCGAGAAAATTGCACTTGGACATGGACTACCCAAAACGGTGTCAAAGGCTACAAAGTGACAAGCAAGACGAATAGTAATTCTATCTTCCTCCCCGCGGCGGGCTATCGCTACGGCACGAGCTCCTACGGTGTCGGCTCGTACGGCGGCTACTGGTCGTCGTCCCTCTACGAGAACTACCCGAGCGACGCGTGGGACCTCTACTTCGGCTCGTACTCCCGGGGCAGGAGCCGCATCTCTCGCTACCACGGCTTCTCTGTCCGCCCTGTCTGCTCATCGACACCACGAGTTATGTGACACTGACGCTCTCTGCGGACGGCTGCGCGAGTACGAATGTGATACGATGCAATGCGGGACAGCAGGTACAAGTAACGGCAGTGCCTAATGCGAATAGTAAATTCTCAAAATGGAGCGACAACAACACCGAGAACCTGCGCACCGTTACGGTAGATGCGGATATGACGCTCACAGCGATATTCGCCACCACTTCGACGGCGATAGACAACACCTCTGCCGTTGCCACCACTCCGCAAAAGGTACTCCGCAACGGTCAAGTCCTCATCCTCCGCAACGGTAAAACCTACACCCTGACAGGCGTAGAAGTAAAGTAAGACTCCCCCAACCCCCTCAGGGGGGGGCTAAATAAAGAGTAAGAGGCTGTCTAACCAAAACTTGTTAGGCAGCCTCTTTTGTTGTATCAATGCCCCAGATAACCAGATATCCAGAATCCCTAGATATCCAGTTATCCCAGACATCCAGACACCCCAGACATCCAGAACATCCGGATATCCATTTTTATGATAATTTATGTCCATACGGCGATAGCCGTCCGTTCCAAAGTCTTGCTGTGTTCTTATTTGGATAATTTTCCATGTATTTGGAGGATATAATAGGGTATTCCTTGTTTTTTAACGGTCAATTAACGGACATTAACGGAGAACAATATGCCGCGGGCATCCGTCCACCAAAGTCCACCGTCCGTCCCTAAAGGTTTTTAATGCCGCTGCCACCTGTCCTATCCCTGCCATTTGCCTGTCTCGAATATATTTCCTACCTTTGCAAATGCTACAACCAACCACTCTGCACCGACAATAGAGTGGGGGTGTACATTGTAATTATTCAATGAAAAGGGATAACCCTTTCTATAAATGTAGATAGAAAATGGAAAAACCATCTTGTCCTTTCATACCAAACTTCCTGTTAGGTATTGCAGGCGGCATCCAGTACTTACGACTTAAAAGTGCATCCGCTAATCCTTCTAAAACAAGTGAAAAGACCCTGCGTGCTATCCTTGAGTATGCCCAAGACACCGAATATGGTCGTCAACATCATTTCGCAGAGATACTGAAAGCACCCACAGCGGAGGAACTCTACAAACGCTATCAAGCCAATGTCAAACCAAATGACTACGAAGACCTGCGTGCCTATGTCGAGAAACACAAACACGGCGAAGAAAACATCCTCTTTCCTGGCAAACCTGTTATGTATGCCACCACATCAGGTACTGCCTCCGAACCCAAATGGATACCTATCACAAAGCGTTACCTGAATAATGTGTACGGGAAAATGACCAAAGTATGGCTTTTTAACTTCATCAAAAATCGCCCTAAGGTATTTACTGGCAAAATTGTCTCTATCGTGGGCAAAGTAAAAGAAGGAGAAGCAGCCGACGGCACTTTCTATGGGTCGGTGTCCGGTGTTACCCAACGCGATTGTCCGGGCTTCGTGAAAAAACTGTATGCCTCACCTTCTTCTGTCTTCTCAATTGCCGACTACACAGCACGCTACTACACCCTTATGCGCATGGGGATTGAACGCAACATCACACTCATTGTTACCGCCAATCCTTCTACCATCGTCGAAATGCAGAACAATGTAAACGAGTACTACGACGACTATTGCAACGACATCGAACAAGGTACGCTCAAAGCAGACCTGAACATCCCGCTGTGGATTCGAAATGATATCCAACCTTATCTTAAACCCAATCCCGAGCGTGCCGACGAACTGCGTGCCTTGAAGCAGAAATATGGCAAGGTGCTTCCCAAGCACTATTGGCCGAATATGCAGATACTCAACACTTGGAAATGTGGCAATACCAAAGTCTATGTCGATAAATTCAAAGACTCTTTCCCCGACACTATGCTGCATCAGGAATTCGGATACTTCTCTTCCGAATGTCGTTTCGGACTGGTTCTCGACGACACCAACAATACAGTCCTCTTCCCTCACTTCCATTTCTATGAGTTTATTGCCGAAGAAGACCTCGAGAACGAACATCCGCACTTCTTGCAGTTGCACGAACTCCAACAGGGCAAACGCTATTGTCCCTATGTAACTACCTTCGCAGGCCTCTATCGGTACAACATGAACGACCTCGTAGAGGTGGGTCCTTTTTTCCAAAATACACCTACCGTACACATGATTCAGAAAGTGAATGGTATTGTCACCATGACAGGTGAAAAACTGCATGAGCGTCAGTTCATCGAGGCTGTACACGAGGCAGAAAAATCACTCAACATCCCTACACGCTTCTTTGTAGGTTTTGCCGACATGGACAAGAGTGCCTACCACTTCTACTACGAGTTTGCCGACATCCATACTACCCAGGAAACAGCAGAGCGTTTCAGCAAGAAGGTCGATGAAGTACTGCAAACAATCAACATCGAATACAAAGCCAAGCGTGAATCTTTCCGCGTGAAAGACCCTATCACCCATCGCCTGCGCAACGAGTCTTTCGAAACATTCAAAGCACAGTGCATTGCCGAAGGAGCGCGCGACGGGCAGTTTAAGATGAACCTCCTCATGCAGGACGAGAAACGCCACAGCAAGTTCAAAACGCTGGTGATAGATGAATAAACCGTGACCTCACTTTCCGTAGATACTCCTTTCGCCATCCCTCACAATACCCGCTTGGTTATTTGCGACCTCGATGGCACGCTCTACAACAAACAGGGCTTGCCCCTGCGTCTGATATGGGCTTGCCGATGCTCGCTCCCGCTGCTGAGAGCCGAACGAAAAGCCCGTAAGCAACTCAAAGGCATCTATTGTGGCTCTCAAGACAACTTCTATTCCCGACTTTTCGCTTCCATTGCCAATGCGTGTTCCATAACCCCGCAACAGGCTGCCGAGTGGTATAGCAAGGTCTATATGCCCGCTATGGTGCGCACGCTCAAGAAGCATTATAACGCCGACAATCTCTTGCTATCGCAACTCTTGCAGTGGAAGCAACAAGGGAAACATCTCGTCGTCTATTCCGACTATGGCGAAACATCCGACAAACTGCACGCAATCGGTATCGACCCCTCCCTGTTCGATGCGGTCTTCGATGCCCCTTCCTTAGGCGGACTCAAACCCGCAAAACAAGGTCTGGAACTCATCCTTAACCATTTCCATACCGCTCCCTGCAACGCTGTGCTGATTGGCGACCGACCTGACACCGATGGCGCATTGGCAACGAACACGGGCGTACATTTCATTCATTACAAAGCAAAATAAACTAATAACATATTATGTTGAACGACAATAAACGATACAAAGACCTGCAAGTCGCCGATGGAGTCTATGTCCCAGACATCGGTATCAACTATCCTGAAGACAACCCTGTGGCACGCCTTCTGAATGCTCCCAAAGACCGAGAAATAGCCTTCGACGAAAACTACCCCTACATCGACGATACCTTCTCCTTCCGTTTCCAGAACTGGCTGGGCTATGTCTTCGTGCTGTATGCTGCACTCATGCCCGTTAACACTATCAAGTATGGTATTCGCTTCCGTGGACGCAATATCCTGCGTAAGTACCGCAAAGAACTTAAGGGTGGTGCAATAACTATTGCCAACCATTGTTACCGCTGGGACGCACCGGCCATCCTGCAAGCAGTCCATGCCAATCGACATACACGCATACCCATGTTCGCCGACAATTTCTGTACGAAAGACCACTGGTTCCTCAAGCAGGTAGGTGGTATCCCCGTCCCGAACAATATGTCGGCACTGAAGAAGTTCAACGAAGCCTTCGACGAATTCCATCGCAGAGGCTGGTGGTTCCACATCTTCCCTGAAGCGGCGAACTGGCGTTTCTACAAGCCCCTCCGACCCTTCCAAAAAGGGGCTTTCTCTATGGCGTATAAGTACGATATGCCTATCATCCCCTGTGTCATATCCTATCGGAAACGAACAGGCATCTATCGCCTCTTTGGGAAACCCGAAGAACCCTTGCTCACGGTAACAATAGGCGAACCTATCTTCCCCGACCGCTCTTCCTCCCGAAAAGCGGAGGTCGACCGTATGCGGCAGGAGGCACACCTCAAAATGGAACAAATGGCTGGCATCGAACATAACACTTGGCCCATTGTGCCTGAAGACGAATGAAGAATAAAGTAATTGTCATAACAGGGGCATCTCAAGGCATAGGTCGTGCCATGGCTGTCTCTTTTGCCTCGCAAGGCAACAAGGTCTTCGACTTGTCACGACACGGCGTGTCCGAAGGTAACATAACCCATCTCTTCTGCGATGTAACCAACCCCGATTCCGTGCAAGATGCCATACAGACCGTTTGCAGTCACGAGTCCTCTATCGACCTTCTGATTTGCAATGCAGGGTTTGGCATTGCAGGTGCAGTCGAGTTTACGAAGTTGACCGATGCTCAACAGCAGTTCCAAGTCAATTTCTTTGGGGCATTAACCACTGTGCAGGCGGTTCTGCCCGTCATGCGAAAGCAACGGTATGGGCGTATTCTCTTCATCTCTTCCGTCGCCGCAGTCTTTGCAATACCTTTCCAGTCCTTCTATTCTGCAGCAAAATCGGCTCTTAATGCAATGGCGCTCGCACTCAGAAGCGAACTGGCTGAATATAACGACATACAGGTGTCTGTCCTTCAGTTGGGCGATGTGTCGTCGCACTTCACTGCCGCGCGCAGAACCGATTGGACGGGCGAACAAGTCTATCCCAAGATGCGTTCATCTATCCAGTCAATGGAACACGACGAGCAAACAGGCATGACCCCCGAATATGTGGCAAAAAGGGTAGGGTGCTTACTCCGCCGCCGCACGCTCCCGCCGACATACACCATTGGACGGACCTATCGCCTATTTGTCTTTCTGCAGCGTCTTCTGCCGCAGTGTTTCATTCGATGGGTCGTCACTAAGATGTACCAATAATCTCCCCTCCGCCAACCCAAAATCTCCCCTCCGCCCCGCCAATCCATTCATCCCTTCACCGTGCGCTTATGTTAACTGTAGAGCCATAGCGTGCTATGGCTCTCAACTCTCCTTC
>CAVHKB010000035.1:0-15705 GCA_963636305.1 Prevotella sp. P5-108 | reverse complement strand
GTGTGCGGGGGAAGGGAGGAGGGTGTGCGGGGGAAGGGAAAAGTAGAAAAAAGGACAGAAAAGTGATAAAAAGAACTTTTTTGTCCGTATTTAGAGGAATAGTGTTGCATAATCAAAATGTTTCCTATATCTTTGCGGCGAAAATACAGGAAGGTATCTCCTTCGTGGGCAATTCCAAAGATTATAGAAACAACATTTATGCTTTATGATGTAACCAAACTCGGACGCTTATCGTTCGACGAGTTGACCGAACTTGCAAAAACTTTCGGTCTTAAAGTGGGCCGAAGTGCTACACAACAATCTCTTATATACGACATTTTAGATGCCCAGGCTGACCAGAAAGCCTTACAGGTACAAGCGAAGGTCGATGCCCGACAGGAACAACCAGAGCGGAGGAAGAAACAGCGAATCCCCATAGGAAAGAAGGTAGAGCGAATCAATTTGGACTTCTTCAAGCAAGACAACGGTGAACGGAAGTCGGAGGTACTTTCCTCCAACAGTCCGAGAGTGGAGAAAGCGGTACAGAAGTCGCTGTTTGCAGAGAATCCTGCTCCTGCACCCAAACCAGCAGAGCCGACGAAGACAGAGCAAGTGAGTGCGCCTGAAGAGAAGGCGGCACCTACCCCCAAGAAACGGGGCAGGAAGAGCAAAGCAGAGGCTGCCGCTATTGCACCTGCTGTTGCAGCAGAGCCGATAGCAGAGCCGACGAAAGAGCCTGCAAAATCGAAGAAGAAGCGCAACAAGAAAGAGAATACGGCAGAGCCTGTAGAAGAGAAGCCGCAAACCACCCCTCCTGCCACAGAAGAGAAACCACAAGCCACCGTTCCCGTAACCGACAAGAAAGCGAACAAGAACAAGGAGGAAGCCCCTGTGGCTGCCGCACCTGCAGAGAAACAAGCCAAAGAGGCAACGGTAGCCAATCCACAAGAGAACAATGAGGCGAAGGAAGCCCAGAACGAGCAGAAGCGTGCCGTTCTCTATGATTTCACAGACCAGATAAAAGGCAGCGGGACATTGGAGATATTGCCAGACGGATACGGTTTTCTCCGTTCGTCGGATTACAATTATATCTCATCGCCAGACGACATTTACGTATCGCAACAGCAAATCAAGACTTACGGTTTGAAACCCGGTGACACGGTGGAATGTACGATAAGACCACCTCGTGACGGCGAGCGATATTTTCCCATTAACAAAGTACTGAAAATCAACGGTTGTTTGCCCGAGCAGATACGGGACAGGGTTGCCTTTGAGCATCTCACGCCGTTGTTTCCCGATAAGAAGTTCCGTCTTTGCAGCGGCAAGAACGATCCGTTGTCGTGCCGTGTGATAGACTTGTTTGCCCCTATAGGTAAGGGTCAGCGCGGTTTGATAGTGGCACAGCCCAAGACCGGTAAGACGGTCCTGCTAAAGGAGATAGCCAACGCCATAGCGAAGAACCATCCGGAGGTATATATGATTGTACTGTTGATTGATGAGCGTCCGGAGGAAGTGACAGACATGGCGCGCAGTGTTCCTGCCGAAGTGATTGCCTCGACCTTTGACGAACCCGCCGAGAACCATGTGAAGGTGGCGAACATTGTACACGAGAAAGCCAAGCGATTGGTAGAGTGCGGGCATGATGTTGTTATCTTGTTGGATTCCATTACGCGGCTTGCGCGTGCGTACAACACGGTTACACCTGCCAGCGGCAAGGTGTTGTCGGGAGGTGTGGAGGCTCAAGCCCTGCACAAGCCGAAGCGTTTCTTCGGTGCAGCCCGTAACATAGAGAATGGTGGGTCGTTGACCATTATAGCGACAGCGTTAACGGAGACCGGTAGCAAGATGGACGATGTGATATTTGAGGAGTTCAAGGGGACAGGCAACATGGAGTTGCAACTTGACCGCAAGTTGAGCAACAAGCGTGTATTCCCAGCCGTAGATATTATGGCATCGTCAACGCGTCGTGACGACCTGCTACTGCCGCAGGAAATACTCCAGAGAATGTGGATACTGCGACGCCATCTTGCGGATATGAACTCCGTAGAGGCGATGGAGTTTCTGAAAGACCGTTTGGAACGCACATTGGACAATGAGGAGTTTCTGGCTTCGATGAACTCGTAGAGAGATGCAGAAGCAGGGTATTCATATAGCCATTGTTAACGGTCCGAATCTGAACCTTATCGGTAAGCGTGAGCCTGCCATTTATGGCAGAGTGTCGTTTGATGACTATATGAAAGGGCTACGGGAAAAGTACGACAGGATAAGCCTTGACTACTTTCAAAGCAACCACGAGGGTGACTTGATAGACTATCTGCAGGAGGCGGACGAGAGGGACGACATAGCGGGTATAGTGCTTAATGCAGGGGGGTACTCCCATACAAGCATTGCCTTGAGGGACACTGTGGCAGCAATTGGCAAGAAAGTTGTAGAGGTGCATATCAGTGACTTGACCCAAAGGGAAGCCTTCCGTCAAGTGTCGTACCTGCGAGATGTGGTGTGCGCCACCTTTGCGGGTTACGGACTACAGAGTTACGACAAGGGAATAGACTTTCTGCTTGAACGAATGAGTGAATGAAAAGGAAATATGTCGTCATATTACTTCTAAGCATTATTGCACCTGTCGCTTATGCACAAAACAGGCCTCATATAGATGACAAGCCCGTACATTTCGGCTTCTCGTTAGGTCTGAACTTTATGCACTTTACGGTTGACGAATCGTTGCTGCCGCTTGACGGTGAGATTTACCATGCCCGTGTGAAGGATATGCTACCGGGCTTCTCGGTTGGTTTCATTACAGATGTAAGGTTGAGCCGTCATTTGAACTTCCGATGTACACCGACGCTGCACTTTGGTATGAGGACACTGACCTACAAGACGGAATCGGGGAGCATAAGCAATTTGAAGACGGATGTATTGTCGTTGCCTATCACTGTTCCGATTTACCTGAAATGGTCGGCAGAACGGGAAGTGAATTACCGACCCTACCTGATAGGTGGAGGCGGCGTATCGTTTGATTTCGGTACTGACAAGAAAAGGCCCATACTGCAAAAGGCGTTCGACTACTTTGTGGAGGTGGGATTTGGTTGTGACTTTTATTTCCCGTGGTTCAAACTATGCCCCCAACTGACCTATTCGATAGGCTTTAACAATGTGTTGACACCTGTAAGCCAACGGCCTGAATTGCCGTTGCAGGACGAGTACTACACGAATGCTTTGAACAAACTACTGAACAGGCAACTGACTTTAACCTTCAATTTCGAATGATGCGCAACGGTTGGGACAGGATAGTGTTGTGTTTCGGCATTGTGATGTCGGTTTTGGTGAGTTGCGACCCGTCGGTTGTGACAGACCCGAGTGCTTGTTTGCGGTTTTCGTGCGACACGGTGCGCTTTGATACCGTATTCACAGAGATGAACAGTCCCACCTTGCAGTTCAGAGTGTACAATCCGAACAAACAGGCCGTAGTGATAGAGAGCATAAGCCTGAGGGATGGGCAGTATTTCCGTTTGAATGTGGACGGTGAGACTTCGGCAGACCGATTGAGAGAGATTACTCTGAGGGGTAAAGACAGTCTGTATGTGTTTGTGAAGGCACAGGTAGAGGAACAGGGGTCGCAAACACCCGTGTTTATTGAAGATGCGATAGACTTCCGTACGAACGGTAATCTGCAGAGCATTGTCCTTGAAGCCTACGGGCAGGATGTAGAGTGCATGGACCGATTGACGATAAGGCAGGATACGATACTTGGAGGAGGTAGGCCTTATCTTATTTACAACAGTTTAACGGTTGATACGCTGTGTACGCTCACATTGTTGGCGGGTACGACCCTATATATGCACGACAATGCAAGTATTCTCATTTACGGCAATCTGCAATCGGAGGGGACGAGAGAGCGACCTGTCCGCATACAGGGAGACCGATTGGACAACATCTTTACCCATGTCCCCTATACGGCAGTGTCAGGCAAATGGAACGGGGTATATCTTATACAGCCATCGGGGCAGGACACCTGTCGGCATCGGATAGAACACACAGAGATTATCAGCGGGAAGGTGGGGCTATATTGCTCGTCGGAGGACAAGCATACGATGCCCGTACTGACCTTGAGCAATTCGAGAATCCATAACTTCTCGCAGTACGGGGTTGTATTGCAGAATGTGGAGGGAAGCATAACCAACACAGAGATTAGTAACTGCGCACAGTACTGCCTGTATCTATCCGGCGGAAACTATTGGGTAGTGCATAATACAATAGCCTCATTCTTCAGGAACACCAATATAAACATCCAGCCTGTTGGTAGGGAAGATGTGGCAGCAGTGTATATCAATGATTTGTCGAAAGACGAGAGTCAGACCGTCTGCCGAATGTACAACAACATTATAACAGGGCTGAGGAAGAACAACTTGGTGTTGGCTACCCCACTCCCCCAACGCTATACGGGAGTGTTTGCGAATAACTATCTGAAGAACGACAGTATTGAGTCGGATTGCTTCAAAGACAATTTTTATGCAACGGACAACGATACCGTTTTTGTACGGCAATACTATTCGTTGGACGATTACAACTACTATGACTTTCACTTAGATTCAGTTGCTCCGATACGAGGAAAAGCGCAGAGTGATGTTGCTGCGACGATACCTTTTGACCGCGACGGCAATCGAAGACCTGCGGATGCGGCTGATATAGGTTGTTATCAGTACACGGAAAAGGCGCAAGAGTAAGACAGACGGGAGTCCCGAATAGAGGGACATGGATTCAGTTGAAAGTCAGTTGCAGAGCCTCCCCTACCACATAGTTGCTACCACCGATGAAGACAAGGTCGTCGGTGCGGGCGGCATTGAGAGCCGCTTCTACCGCCGTGCGAACATCAGGATAGGCGGAACCGTGCAGCGACAGAGATTCACCGATTCTCTTCATCTCTTCCGACGGGATAGCACGGTGGGTCTGAGCCTGAGTGAAATAGAATAGTGCGGAGGCGGGAAGCAGTGCCAAAGAATCTTGTACATCTTTGTCGTTGACCATACCAAAAACAATATGCAGACGGTTATACTTCTTTGAGAGAGCCTGCAGGTTCGAAGCGACATAACGAATGCCATGACTATTGTGTCCCGTATCGCAGATGACAACAGGTCCTTTGTCGGACAAAGTTTCCCATCGTCCACGAATACCCGTGAGTTGACATACATGAGAGAAGCCCTGTTCGATGGCGGAATCGCTGATGTCAAACGAAGATACCTTGCGCAATACCTCCAAAGCCACACGAGCAGTCTGTATGTTATGGTACTGGTAGTTGCCTGATAACTCACAAGGAATATCTTTATAGGGACAATGGTCGGCGAACAACAGAAGGGAGCCACACTTCTCTGCCTTACGGATAAAGACAGGCGAGGTCTCGTCGTTGCTTTCGCCAACAACCACAGGGACACCTTGTTTGATTATCCCAGCCTTTTCAGAGGCAATTTCCGACAAGGTATTCCCCAAGAACTCGGTATGGTCTTTGCCGATGTTAGTGATGACCGACAACAGAGGTGTGATGATGTTGGTGCTGTCCAAGCGTCCTCCAAGCCCAACCTCTACGACGGCTATATCGACTTGTTCGTCGGCGAAATAGTCGAAGGCAATAGCCATTGTCGTCTCGAAAAAGGAAGGCTTCAGAGTATCCAAGAACGCCCTATTCTGCTCCACAAAAGCAATGACACGCTCTTCAGGTATCATCTTGCCTGAGATACGGATACGCTCACGGAAGTCCACCAGATGGGGAGAGGTGTACAGTCCGACCTTGTAGCCTGCCGTTTGCAACGAGGCGGCTATGAGATGAGATACAGAACCCTTTCCATTAGTGCCGGCAATGTGAACCGATGGGAAACGCCGACAAGGGTGAGAGAGATGTTCCATCAAGCGGCAGGTGTTCTCCAAGCCAGGTTTATAGGCAGATGCTCCTACCAAGTGGAAAGCAGGTTGCGATGAGTATAGATAATGTAATGTTTCGTCGTAGTTCATGACAGCCATTTCAAAAAGAACGCAAAGATAGATGTATTTTTGCTACTATGCAATTATTTCTGTAACTTTGCAGAGTTGTATCATTTAAGTAAAACTATACCTATGAAACATCTCATCACTTTGTCGCTAATAGCGACCTTGCTTGTCGGCTGCAACTTCAATAACACTAACAATATGAAACAGCAAGCCGTATTAGATGTTATCCAATCCCGTGTTTCTGTCAGACAATTCACTGGGGAGAAGATTAGTAACGAGCAGATAGAAACCTTGCTCCACTGCGCAATGTCCGCCCCAACAGCCATGAACAAACAACCATGGGCGTTCGTTGTTATCACAGAAGACTCCCTACTCCACAAGATTGGCGAAGCGTTCCCGTTTAGTCGTTGTGGCAATGGTGCTGCCTGCGCCTTTGTTATGTGCGGCGATTTGAACAAGGCACTCGAAGGAGAAGGACAGGGATTCTGGATAAATGATGTATCTGCCGCTACCGAGAACCTACTCCTTGCAGCCCATGCAATGAATTTAGGAGGTGTGTGGACAGGAGTATATCCCAGTTCAGAGCGTACGCCGAAGGTACAAGAGTTGTTGGGACTGCCTGAGAACATTGTTCCTATGTGTATCGTCCCTGTTGGCGTCCCCGCCGAACAGCCTGCCGTAAAGGACAAGTTCAAAGAAGAGAACATCCACTACAACCGTTGGTAATCCATGCGATACTCCGTAGCGCATCTCAGGTATTCGTTCCCGGAACAATGGCAACAAGATGTGTTCGAACAAGCATTGTGTGACCTCGGTTTTGAGGTCTTTGACGGTTCGGATGCCTATATCCCTACCACCATTCTGCGAACCCGTCAGGAGGAGATAAAAGCCCTGATAACCAACACCGTCGGCGTGGAATTGATGAACTTGCAAGACTGTGCCGACGAGGATTGGAACGCCGTATGGGAGTCGGAGCATCCTGCAGAAGAGTTGCCTCTTGGGGTGGTCATAGTACCGCACTGCGCCTTTGGTGCAGGTCACCACGAAACCACCTCCATGCTTGTTGACGCCCTCATAGAACGACAAGAGGCTTTCCCGCAAGTGCTGGATATGGGTTGCGGAACGGGCGTACTGGCTGTCTTTGCCAAGAAGTGCGGCGCAGTAAGCGTACGGGCTGTGGATATGGACGAGAACAGTGTCCGCAACACACAAGAGAACGCCCTACGAAACAGCGTGTCTATAGAAGTGTGCTTGGGGAACACTCCTCCAAAGGGAAACTATGACTTGATTTTAGCAAACATCCACCGAAATATACTCTTGGAACAACTGCCCCTCTACGCACAATATCTCAACCCAAATGGAGAAGTGTGGCTGAGCGGTTTCTATAGCGATGATATTCCCCCGCTTGTTGAAACGGCACAGCATGCAGGGCTCAAAGAATGTGGCAGGAACAAACGAGGAGAATGGTGTATGCTGCAACTGAAGAAATGAGTACTATCTGTGCTATATCAACCCCCTATGGTATCGGCGGCATTGCTGTCGTACGGGTCAGTGGCAAGGACGCAATAGCCATTGCCGACAAACTGTATCACGGGCGCAAACCTCTCTCTGAGGTCGGTGCCAACACTGTCCACTATGGAACCATCGAACGCGCCAACGAGGTGCTTGACGAGGTGTTGGTTACTGTCTTCCTTGCACCACATTCCTTTACGGGCGAAGACTGCGTAGAAATAGCGTGCCATGGCAGTCTTTATATCCAACAGACACTCCTGCAGTGGCTTATAGAATCGGGCTGCCTTATGGCACAAGCGGGAGAATTTACCCAACGGGCATTTATCAACGGGAAACTCGATTTGACAGAGGCAGAAGCCGTTGCCGACCTTATTGCGGCACAAACAAAGGCAGAGAAAGATTTAGCACTATCACAACTACGAGGCGGTATCACACAAGAAATAGAACTTCTTCGAAGCAAACTCCTCGAATTTACCTCACTGATAGAATTGGAACTGGACTTCGCTGACCACGAGGAACTACAGTTCGCCGACCGAAGTCAGTTGACACTCCTGGCACAGGAGATAGACAACAAACTTACATCTCTCACCAACTCCTTTCAAACTGGCAATGCAATAAAACAAGGCATCAATGTGGCTATCGTCGGGGCTACCAATGTCGGCAAATCCACTCTGCTCAACGCTATAGTCGGCGAAGAACGCGCCATCGTAAGCGACATACAAGGCACCACTCGGGACACAATAGAAGACACGCTCATTCTCAATGGCATACTCTTTCGCTTTATAGACACGGCAGGTATTCGGGAAACACACGACACCATAGAACACCTTGGAATAGAGCGAAGCATACAAGCAGCACAAAAGGCGCATATCATTATCAATGTATTAGACGCCACTAACCCACAAGACACACTCCCCCACCCGTTTGAAACAGAAAAGAAAACGATAATACGCGTACTAAATAAAGCCGACCTTATCCAAAAAGACACCATAGATTCCACCAACCAAACACTTCTGTTGTCAGCAAAATACGGCAACATACAAGGGCTGAAAGAACGACTTGTCGCAGAGGCTGGCAGACTGTTCAATATACGCAACGCCGTCACCATCAGTAACGCTCGGCACTACGACGCCTTGCTCCGGGCATTGAAAGCCATCCGAAATGTCGAGCAAGGACTTCAAGAACAAGTAAGTGGAGAGTTCCTAAGCATAGACCTCCACGATTGTCTCCAGTCCTTAGGAGAAATAACAGGACAAATAACCTCCCAAGAGGTACTAAATAACATCTTCGCAAAATTCTGTATCGGAAAATAAGTCGGCATTTTGAAAAATAAAGAAATCCACCAATAGCCGAAAACAATATCAATAAACAGTCAGTGTTTACTGATATTCTCACAATATAGGAAAATCGCACTTTTTCACACTGTCTGTTTCTTGTTTTATATATTTTGTTGTACTTTTGTGTCTCGAAACCGTAAAGTAACAAAAAGTAACAAAAGTAACAAACTATGGCTATTTGGCTATGGTTGTCGAGTACGGTTACTGATGACAGAAAAACGCAATTACAGGAAACACTATCATGAGTATCAACAAAGACCCAATCAAACTGCGGAAACGCCCCAACGCTACGGGGTCGGTTTCGCTCTATCTTGACATCTATCTGGACGGCAAGCGTACATACGAGTGGCTCAAACTCTACCTCGTCCCAGAGCATACCCGCGCAGACAAAGAGAAGAACGCCGAGACGCTGCGGCTTGCAGAGGCTATCCGTGCAAAGCGCATTGTGGATTTGCGCAATGGTAAGTATGGATTCGACGGCGGTTATGCACAGCACACCCGTTTTTTCGATTACTATCGTGCCATGTGTGAGAAACGGCTCGGAAAAGAGAGTCACGGGAACTGGGGCAACTGGCATTCGTGCCTGCACCATCTGCAAAAGTACGAACCGCGCGAAAACATAACTTTTGCAGAGATTACGCCTGCCTGGATACAAGGCTTCCGCGACTATTTAGAGAACGATGCCATCGCATGGCAGCACGATGTCCGGACGCGTGCCAAAGACAAACCATTGTCACGCAACAGCAAAGTCAGTTACTTCAACAAACTGCGGGCGTGTATCAATCAAGCAGTGGACGAGCGCATCATACCGAACAATCCGCTGCGGGGCATCGACGGGTTTCGCGCTGAAGAGGGAACACGAATGTATCTGACAATCGACGAAGTAAAACGGCTCGCAGAAACCGAATGCGACCACCCAAAAATCAAAAACGCTTTCCTGTTCTCCTGCCTCACAGGTTTGCGACGAAGCGATATACTCAAACTAACATGGGGAGAGGTCTATCAGCAAGGCGAATATACGCGTATCATCTTCAAGCAGAAAAAGACGGGAGGACTGGAGTACCTCGATATCACACAACAGGCGGCAGAACTGATGGGAGAACGGCGCAAACCCGAACAACAAGTGTTCCCTGACATATTCAGCCCTACATACACAAACAGCACCATCAAAATATGGGTGGCACGAGCAGGCATCAACAAAGAAATAACTTTCCACTGCGGACGGCATACTTTCGCCACAATGATGTTAGACTTGGGAACTGACATCTATACCACCTCCAAACTGTTAGGACACCGCAATATCAGCACCACGCAAATATACGCCAAAGTACTCGACAAAAACAAACAAGCAGCAGTGGCACGCATTCCGAACATATTCCCTACAACAGACCGAAAATAAAACACATACCCACACCAACAACGGTTGCATAGAAACTCACTACGCAACCGTTTTTTGTTACGACTTGCCTGCCGACAACCCGCGTTCAACTATTTCGACTGAATTAGTTTGAGCAGCATATCTATCTGCTCATCTTTCTTCTCTATCAGTTGACGGGTAAGAACAAGTTCGTCCAACTGACGGCTCAACAACTCCTGCTGCCGCTCGAGTGCGTCAAAAAAACACTGCATATCGGCGGCGAACACAGGACGACGACCCCTACTCTCCCGCACATCCACATTGCCCTCACTAACGATGCCGTCCTTGTCGGCTTGAGCAGCATTACCCATCTGACCGTTCTCCTGTTGGTCTGCCAACAATAACAACAACCTCTGCACACGCTTCGGAAGAGGTCTACCACCCTCCCAGTTCTGTATAGTACGCAATGTCACGCCTACACTGTCCGCAAGTTGTATTTGGGTAAGACCCATCTGCTCGCGCAATCTCTTTACATCCATATTGTTTGTCTTTGTCTATTGTGTTCCCTTTTCTGTTTACCAATCCCACACTCACAGCGCAACACCCGTTTCCTACCTCCACACCAAACACGCTTCACATACGGGTCACCTACGCTTCACCTACGCACCACCAACATAAAATCCCTAACATGAAATCCCAACACAACGCCACCTACGCTTCATCCATCCGCTTGAATAAAATCTGATACAGTTTCTCCTTATCGGCTTTCAACTCCTCTATCTGCTGCTTGAGATAGGCTATCTGCTCGTCTTTGTCGGCAACTACCTTTTTCCACGCGTCATCATTGCCGCCTATTATCTGCGTACCGCTACCCGCATTGCTGTTGTTGTGGTGCGAATGGCTGTTGTCTATCACGATGTCAGCCCCTGCACTCTCTTTCAACATCTCGCCCGTGCCGTAGAGTACCCAATCCAACGAAAATACATTGTTAAGCGCATTATTCACGCGAATAAGAAAGGCGTCTGATAAATACTTTTCTTCGCCACTAAACGCTTTTGACAAAGTACTATTTGTTACACCTATCAATTCTGCAAAATTTCCCTTATTCTTGCACAATTCTCTTGTTAGTGCATATCGATACATAGTATCTAATCTATCTACTCTCATACTAAATTTGGTATTATATCTCAATTTTGCAAACTCTACTTTGCAAAATAAAGATTATTTGTTATATTTTTGTGATATTATTTGGATAGTATCACAACTATCTATACCTTTGCACCGAAATACAAACCGAAGCACTTTCCCGCAGGCTTGCATAAGGGCGCAACGAAGCATTTTAACCTGCAAAGATACAGAAACAGCGCAGTATATGCAACCTTTCAGCGAAAAAAGTAACGAAACACTAATTGTTTAACTATAAAACAACAAAAATATGGACAACATCTTCAAAACCAAGCATCAGCAATTCATCGAGCAGAAAGAAGCAGATGTCTATGCCGACTACCAAACGCTCGCTGCCGACCCCGACAAAAGCAGAATAGCCATCGCAGAGTACCTCTGTCGGAAATACGGATACAAGCATATCGCAAGCATCTACGATGTGCGACACCGCGTCGAAAAACGAATGGCAAAAGAACTCACAAAACAAAAATAAATACACATCATCATGGAAACAATGCAATTACTCGAAAGAATGGCACAGACACTCGACCACATCGAACAGTTACTCGCCACACAGCAAACGCTCACCTTTAACAAAGACACCCTCGACATCAACGAGGCTGCCACTTACACCAACTACAGCAAAGGGTACATCTACCACCTTACACACGAACGCCGCATACCTCACTACAAAAGAGGCAAAAAAGTCTATTTCGACAAAAAGCGACTCGACGAGTGGCTCAAACTGCAACCCGTCAAATCGGAAGAGGAGTTGGAAAGCGATGCACAGACCTGGTGCGCTACACACAAGTAACCCGTTCCAGCAACACACAAATACCCCTATACCACAATGAGAACAGCATTATCATTGGCAGTAGGTCTTGTCGGACTTGTACTGCTCCTATGCGAAGCCGACAGCACAACGGCTCTCCTCCTCTCGAAAATCATCGCACTCGCACTGCTCACACTCGCAGCCTACGGGCTGATGAAAGCAGACGAGCATGGCGAACTGAACAAACTCAAACGCTTTTTCGACAATGAAGAATGAAGACATACTCCACGAAGCCGAACTCCTGCTGCTCGACTGCTACTACGAAGACCCCGATGCCTTCCTCTGTGCAATCGACGAGCAGAACACCTGGCAGTAATACACCAGCAGTAAACAAACAAACAAAATAACAAACAAAAGACACAATGGAAACAATGGAAACACAAAAAGGAAAAATCGCCATCACACGCCTCGTGTTCGAACATGGCGAACTGCAAGAAATTGGGTTGTTCAAGAAAGTGAACACACTCCCGGAGGTAATCGACGAGTATATCCTCCTCGTCAACAAATGGGCGTTAGTCCGCCAAGCAGAAAAAGTTAATGTCCTCGCCAACTACGACGAGGAGAACAACCGCCTCTCTATCACCGTCTGCGGAGTGACCTACATCTACAACCCCGAACGCATACTCGAACAATAAAACACAAAGCACAATGGAAACACAAAACACAATGAAAGAATTAGTAGCCGTTCAGGCACGGCTCAAAGTACCGAAAGGGCAACAGAACACCTATGCAGGGTTCAAGTACCGTTCCGCTGCCGACATCCTCGCAGCCGTCAAACCCCTGTTAGCAGAACAGAATGTGTCTATCGTACTCCGCGACACCATAGAGGTAATAGGAGAGAAATACTTCCTCCGTGCAGAGGTCACTCTCTACCGCGAAGACGGTACGCAGGTCACAGCCGCGTCAGCCTATGCGCAACTCGACGAGCATAAAGGCATGAGCCTTGAGCAGGCAACAGGCGCAGCAAGCAGTTACGCACGCAAGTATGCCCTCTGTGGTCTGTTCGCCGTCGATGACAGTGCCTACGACCCCGACAGCCTCGAACCGGACGACAAGGTCAAACGCACACTCGACTACCTCGCCAAGAACGAGAAAGCCCTACAGTACTACTTTAGCAAGTACCCCCACTGCGCAGCGTTGGAGCATTTCTCCGAAGCAGAACTACTAACAATCTATAACGAACTAACAAAAGCAAAGAAACTATGATTACGAACGAATTAAGTCAAGCCGTAGCCGTGATTGCGGACGGCAATATGAACAAGAAATCAATAGCCGCTGCAAGCGACGCTATCGTGAGCAATGTACTCGACGGCGGCGAAATGGACCCGCTGCTCGCCTACACACAATTAAAGGCATTGCAGGCAGTCATCGACGATGCAATCAAACGCTTGCAGGAGTCTGCACTCAACGCTGCGGATATGTACGGACAAAAGTCCTTTGCCGCCTACGGCGTGGACTACCAAATAAAAGAGGTCGGCGTCAAATACGATTTCTCGTTCGACGAGGAGTGGCAGGGACTCAACGACACCCTCAAAGGACTGCAAGCCGCCATAAAGGGACGCGAAACGGAACTGAAAACCGTAGGACGAGTAAACAAAACAGCATCCACGCAGGTCTGCGTGAACTTCAGGAAATCATAAACTAAAAACAAAGCAACAATGGAAAACAAAAAAGCAAAACTGGTGCTGATAGGCTCAATATGCTTATCAGACATCCCAAGAGAATGTATCAAGGTCGTAGAGAAGAACGGCAAGAAGTACTTGAGCCTCGCCGTTATGGAACTGGCAGAACCCTCTCGGTTCGGCGACTCACACTTCATCTCTTGCGCACCCAAGAAAGAGGAACGCAAAGAGGGCGTAAACTACATCATCGGCAACTTCCGCCGCTTCGTAGAGAAATCCGAGCATATATCCGCTGCGGACATCGACAGCGGCACTGCTCTTGACGACGGCGACGACCTGCCATTCTAAACCAACGCACAGACGGCAGGATAAGACAGTGAATGTGGCTGCAAGGTAAATACCGGCAAGCACGCCCTGCCGTTCTGATACTCCTACTCCTACAAACAATATGCAACAGCAACAATGAAACATCTACAGTATATCCGCAAGACCGACGGTTGCGTGCAGGACCGCGAGAAACTGCTCAAGTGGTTCAGCCGCTACCTCGACAAGATGCCCGACGGTGAGCAGGTGATAGAGTTCATCGAAACAAACCGCACCGACGCACAGAACAAGTACTACTGGGTGGTGTTGCAGATAATGGCTCAATCGTTCGGTACAACAGCAGAGGAACTGCACACCTATTTCAAAGCGGAGTACCTCCCCTCACAGGAGTACTTCACACTTGTGCGCCACAAACGCCTCAAGAGTACCACCGAGCAGACGAAAGACCAGATGACGGAGTACATCGACAAGGTCATCGCATTCGCTGCCGAGCAAGGGGTAGTCATCCCCGACATAGAGGAATACAAACACGCCTATAATTAAAAAGAAAAAATGTACGATAATTTCCTGTTCCGCAAATCCTGGTGGAGTATCATCAAGAACCTCCCCACAGAGCAGCGTGCTGCCGTCATAGACGCTATAACCGCCTATATCTTCGACGGCGTAGAGCCGCAGTTCAACACCAACACTGCCGAGTCCATCGCCGTGCAGTTCATACTGCAAGACATCAGCACCGACAAGACAAAGTACGACACTATCACCGAGAAACGCCGTGCAGCAGGCAGTAAGGGAGGTATGCAAAGAACTGCCAATGTTCAAGCAAACCAAGCAAACCAAGCAAATCAAGCAAATCAAGCAAATGCTACTTTTGCTACTTTGCTTGAAAATGAACAATCCAAGCAAATCAAGCAAACCAAGCAAATCAAGCCATTATGTATAGACAATGATAATGACAATGATAATGACAATGATATTAACTCTCTCTCTTCTCTCTCTCCCTCACGGTCGGTCGAGCAGAGCGAGGAAGAGAGGAGAGAGGAGGTGAGAGAAAAAGAAATTCTTGACTATTCCCTGCACCTGCTTGCGCAGGGCAGAGCGGAGTCTTACACCGAAGCGCAGAAAGCCTACGACTACAACGACAGTCTGGGTTGGGAGAAGGAGGTCGTGAAAAAGAACGGCGACACAACACGCCAACGGATATGCAATCGGGTGGCGTGGCTCAAGACACGGACACCCAAGAACGACATCCGCTTTCGTCCCGCCGACGGTGAACTGCTTGCCGACATACTGCACAAGTTCGGACATATCCCCAAGTGCGATGTGCTAATCAACGGCTTTCGAGGCATCGAGAAAGAGAGCGACAGCAGCGCAGTAGTGCTGTTCTCCAACCTGCAAGCAATCAACGCCCTGAAAGAGCAAGTCGACGGCAACAACCAATTTCGTGCAATGCTCTGTCGGTCACTCAAGAGCCGATGTCCCAACTTGGAAACGCTCAACTACGAGATGCGACTATAAACGCCCTCCACAAACACACAACCGCCGTTTGCGGCACGCAAGACGGAAAAACAATAAAACTATCAACCTCGCCACAATCGTGGC
>CAVHKB010000034.1:12855-15747 GCA_963636305.1 Prevotella sp. P5-108 | reverse complement strand
TCGTCTAACTTCGCTTTGACGGCAAGTATGTAGTCGGCACGCGTCATAGATTAGGGAAAAGGATATTTAGTTTCTCGGCAATACGCAAAGCGTCATCCTTTGAGTTCAGCTCATCTTTGCTTACTCCGTACTCGCCGATAAGTATCTTGTTCGCCTCCTGTGTTCTATGCACATCGGGGTATTCCTTATCGTAAATATGTTTCTGCGGTTCTCCGTTGGTATTCTCGATAGTCCCGCTTTCGAGAAAGAAATACTTATTGAAATCGGGGTGCTGCTCCAAGGCGTTGGCAATCTGCAAATCGTTGGTAACATACACACCACGGTTGATACGCTTGCCCATATCTCGGAAGCGCACATAGACTGCTTTCCCATCCACAAGAACGGTCATCAGTTTTTCTCTCTCAATGGATATATATCGTTTCATAATAGAATAGATAGAAAAGTATGGCAGCGGTTTTACCCGCCACCATACTTGATTAGAGATTAGGCTGCCAAGCGTGTTTCATCGCTCGCACCATCAGGGTTCGTTGCCTGCGTGCCGTCGTGCATAATGATTATGCGGTGGCATTTAGCATACTTGAGTACGATAGACGAAATCTCGCAGCAACGCAATACCTTGCTGTCCTCAATCATCAGCTTATCCAAGTCGAGCATATCCTCATCCATTGGGCGGAATACTACACGCTCGATATTCGATTTGTCGAATACGAATGCGAGGTTGCCAAAGCCCAACATATCAAATAGTGCATACGGCTTGTTGGAGATGGTGTAGTTGAATAGCTTCCACTCCTGCCAATCGTAGGTGAATTGACGACGAGTAGCGTTGGTGCTAACCTGCTTTTGCATAGACTTGAGCGAGAATAGTGCCGAGGCAAAGTCCATACCCGTCAGCATATAACGGCGCTCCGAGCCACGATTGCCGACAAAGATATCCGACATCGTCTTGATAATGCTCTCATCGGTAAGGTCACCTTTCCAAATCTCAATCGGAGCAACGCCCTCTTCGAGCAACTGCTCAAACAGACCGCCAAGCGTACGAATCATCTTGTTTGTCTTGGGGTCAAGGAAATAGCCCTTATGACCAAACAGATAGGTCTTCTCAATCTCCAATAGGAACTCACGAGTAAGCGTCTCCTTGATGTCTGCAAGACCCCAATTGACATTCTTTTCGCTATCCAAGAACACATTAGTAACAGACGCTTGTACCATAAACTTCTGCATATAGTGCTCGGTCGGTTCGGGGATAGATTGGAATGGTGCTACATGAGCATCCTCCTCTGCCAAGGCGTGTCCCAAGATAAGCACTTCAGTATCAACGGGTATCGAAATACTTGTTACGGACAAAGACGCAGCGGGATTAGCGTTCAAGAATACTACCTTGATAGCGTGGTTCTCACGGTCAACTTCGCAGACATACGCACTCAGGTAGTACAACTTGTGCGTCAGACCCTCTTTGTCGTAGCCCGAAACACCCTTGAATACCACTTGGTCGGTCTCGTGGAAAATCTCCTCATTCTCTACAGAGATAGTCTTGATAGCATTAGTCTTGTTAAACACTTTGCTACCCTTTGTGTCAGCCACTGCGATGTCAGCCTTTGTCGTTACCTTTGCAGACGAGCGGCGTTGGTCGATAGAGAAACTATCGAACTTCATCGACTTGATTTGTCGATAGCCCATCTCACGGGTGATTTGGTTAATGACTGTGTCAGGGTAGCCCATTACAGTTACATCTTTATCGAAAGGGGTGTGCAACAGACCCGGCACAGCCTCCTCCGTTAAAGCAGCAGACAGCGGGGCTTGCTCAACATGAACGCCTGCACCATCTGTTCCCGGGGTAACACCCGGAGTTCGTGTCCCTACATTCAAAGTGTCCGTTGCACTGGTGATAGGGTCAGTTACAGTTACTTCTGCCATAATAGTGAATTTTTAATTAGTTATTAGTTGTTGTTAGTTAGCCATACGCTTGCGTCTTTCTGCAATCGCTGCCAAAGAGTTAGGGTCATATTTAGCGTTCTGCCCGCCTGCGCTCTGCGAGCGGGGTATTCCGTCTGTCTGTGCGCTGCTACGCCTGTTACGCTCTGCGAATTGTGCATTGCGCCCACGAGCCTCAGCGGCCACCATATCGTCATCGTATGTCAGAGAACGAATAAGAGCCACATAAAAGTCTTTGCTCGCACGGAAGTCCGTATCGCCCTCACCGCCTGCATTATACTTTTGTGCCAACGCCTTAGTGGTTTCCTCCGGGTCTTTGCCTAACTCCTCGCACGCATTGACAAACGCCTCGCCTGCCTTGATATTCAACTCCTCATTCTTGGCTTTCTGCTCGGCAAGTTCTTTCTTGCGCTTTGAGTAAGTGGGCGAATCAATCTTGCCCGTCAGCAAATCTACCAAGTCCTCACCAAACTCTGCGAAAGCAGCCTCCGGCTCCTCACCCTCCTTGGGATTGACCAAGCGGTTGATTACCTTTGCTGCCTCCGGCGAACTCTGTATAGCATTGTAGATTTTGCCATAACTATCCGCATTGCTTTTGTTGAGTTCGTGCTCTTTATCGTACCCCTCACGAGAAGCCTTATACAACGCCTCACGATTACCTTTCAAGTCGGGGTACTTGCCCTCCATCCCTTGTACCCAAGCGTCTTCCTCCGGCGTTTGCGATACCTGCTCTTGGGACTGTACATTCTCCTTTTCAAGTTCTTCGTCTTTCATAACTAAAAATGAATTTGATTTGCCTGCAAAGATACAGAATACGCTCAATGTTTTTGGTACATATTTAGAAAACCTTTGGTACATATTTGGAAAAAGTGTTTTTCTGTCGTAACTTTGCACTGTTTTGATAAAAGACCTGACCATAGAACGAGATGCAGAGTTGCGCAAGCGTGTAGAGTATATGCT
>CAVHKB010000034.1:0-12845 GCA_963636305.1 Prevotella sp. P5-108 | reverse complement strand
GTATATGCTTGACGGAACAATCAACTGCCAATACTATGATTGGCATTCCATTATTCTGCTCGTATCACGACAGACAGCACCGAAGTTCTACATTTCCCCCAAGAAAGCCGAGCAGTATGTATGCAACTACTATCGTGGCGTATATCTGCTGAAGTCGTATGCAGGCAGGAAAAAGATAGAGGACTTGGCGGAAACCTACGAGCGGCTGAAAGAGCAGCACCCCGACAAGTCGCAGAAATGGTTATGGACTATGACTGCCGAGAGTCAGGCTAAATCGTTCTACTTATCCGATAACTCAATAACCCAAATAGTTCGTGGCTACCTCAAAAGAAAATAGTGTATCAACCGAGCAGGCAAGATTGATTGCCCTGCGGGCGGAAAGTGCATACTACACTCGTGAGAGTATGCGCAAAGAGATTGCAGCCCTAAAAGCACTGCTGCCCACTCTGCAAGACGAGAACGCACTCCCCGACGAGTTGATAATACCAATGCACAACATCATTAGCATCGCACCGGAGGAGCAGTATCAGTTCCTATCGGACATCAAAGTACTATTCGCTCGGCTGCCGTCTGCGGTAAAAGACCAAACCGATGTGGAGTATGTGCATAATCGGTTGCGCAACCTAAAGACGGAGAATACGAATGTCAAGATACAAGAAACAGACCTTTCGATGTATTGGGCTGCCTATCGTAAGTTCCTATACAAGTATGGCGAGATAGATAACCACCGCCAACTAAAAGCTCAGAAACGCCTGCAAAGGAAACTATTGGAGGTGGCGACCTTTGTTATCTCCAAGCGAGAGCAGGGTGTGATAACAGCAAGTAAATTCATAAGCCGTGATAGAGTATAATTGGAGTAACACGGATAGTATCATTGAGATAAATAAGGAGCGTATTGCAGCCAATACCGCTCCTTATAATCCATTAGTGGGTACGGTGGTAAGCCCGGATATTCCTCGTGTGCCTATCCAAATCCCCGACGCCCCTATACCGAATATGCTCATCCCCAAAGAGATGGAGTGCGAACTGATTGTGCAATCTATCCGCAAAGGGGTTACGCTACGCAACACGGCACGAGGACTATTCGGTGGCGTAACAGACGGAAAGGAAATGCTGCGTGTATGGAAATCGTTTATCCGTTGCCGACAGCGTTACGACTTTGAGTTTTGGTGTGCGACCAAGTGGCATATATACGATAAGGAAACGGCAGAGTTAGTGCCATTCATTCTAAACCGCCCACAGCGCACGGTGCTTGTACCTGCAATGGAGAAACTGCGCAAGCAGGGAAAACCGATAGATATTATCCTGCTGAAAGCACGGCAATGGGGCGGCTCTACTTGTATAGACGCCTATCAGTCGTGGATTCAAAACGAGTGGCGTACCAACTGGAACTCGGTTATCTGTGCCGATGTAGAAGACCAAGCAAAGATAGTCTTGGGTATGATGGACACCGCTTTTGAGCACTACGATGTGGATTTGACGGGAGAGGAAAAGCCTGAATTGCGCCCCTATATGAAGTCGAACAGCACCCGCAAGATTTCGACAAACGGAGCAACGGTGTCTATCGGTTCGGCACAAAAGCCCGAAAAGATACGCTCACAAAACATTAAGATGGCGCACCTTACGGAGGTCGGTCTTTGGAAAGCCACAGCGCAAAAGAAACCGGAGGACTTGGTGCAGTCTATATTCGGTTCTATCAACCCCGGTGCATACACAATGAAAGCGTTGGAGAGTACGGCAAAGGGGGTGGGTAACTATTTTCACCACACTTACCAAGCGGCAAAGAAAGGAAAGAATAACTTCACGGCGGTCTTTGTGGCGTGGTTTCAAATAGACATATACCAAACGAGCATACCCAACTACTACGAGTTCATAGAAACAATGAATGAGAACGAGCGGTGGCTATTCACGCTCGGTGCTACATTGGAGGCAATTGCTTGGTACCGTATCAAAGACAGAGAGTTTGACGGAGAGCATTGGCGTATGTGTTCGGAGTTCCCCTCGACGGACATAGAAGCGTTTCAATCGACCGGCAGTAACTTTTTCCCTAACGAGTATGTGGATGAGCAGTACGAGCATTGTACCGAGCCGAGTTTCGTGGGTGATATATCCGGGGATGAGCCGAAAGGTCAGCACGCATTGGAGAACTTGCATTTAGAGGCAGACCCCAAAGGGCGGTTGAAAATATGGAGAAACGCTGACCACCAAACGAAAATGCACAACCGCTATTTGGTAACGGTGGATTTAGGCAAAGGACATACTGCGTCTGCCGATAACTCTGTGATATGCGTGTTCGACCGCTATTGGCAGATAGAGGCAGACGGATTGCCGGAGGTGGCTGCCGAGTGGGCGGGGCATTTGGATATAGACTTGCTTGCTTGGAAAGCCGCACAGATAGGCACATACTATAACAATGCATTGCTCGTGATAGAGAGTAACACTATCGAAACGCACACCATAGACTATTTCCGTACGGTGCTTGTGGAGATAAAAGATTTCTATCGTAACCTATACAAGCGTGCTGCCAACAACACGAGCGATGATTCGAGTAAGATAGAGCGGTATGGGTGGAGTACGAACAGCAGTAGCAAGCCTCAGATATGCTCTATGCTCAAGATGTGCCTGCGTGAGGGCTTGTATTACGAGCGATGCAAAGAGGCGGTGGATGAGATGAAAACCTTTGAGGAAAAACCCGACGGCACAATGGGAGCAGTGGATGGTTGCCACGATGACCGAGTGATTACACGGGCGATAGGTATGTACTTCATTTACAAACCGCTAATGGGTGCAGTGCGGTTCTATGAGGAGCAAAAGCCCGACCCGATACCCGATAGCAAATACTTTAACGAATTCACATTATAGACTTATGACATTCATTGAAAAACTGAAACGGCTCAACCCTATCAGCGTGTATCGGCTGTTCAAACACATACACACCTTTGCTGATTACGACAAAGAGATAGCAGGGTATAAGTATGCTATATTCTATGGGCGTCTGTATTTTGAGCGTAGCCGCTACAAACAGAACGGCGATTTGGATTTGTCGGAGCGTTCTCGTAGAATAGACACAATACTGAATGAGTACAAGTGTCCGAATAGTTACATAGATTATGTGCGGTCATTGAGAGGCCTGCGTGATGGGTTGGAGCAAGCAGCGGCAGAGGGGTATATCTACACCGGCAGCGGGAAAGACATCACCACGAACAAGTATATACAAAACGAGGAGACCGCCCATTACCAATTGGCAATAGACAGTCTCGACACACTTATTCCGGCGGTTACTTTCTACCCCTACCTTTGGTGGATTGTTTTTCGGCAACGCTCTTAATCTTGGTATTGATTTCGAGATACTTCATAGCGAAAGTGTCCATACCTATATCCTCCGCAATCTTATTGCCGTCGGTATCATAGCCGATATACTTGGAAAGTTCCTTAAAGAGTTGGAGTTCTTGCGAGAAGTCCAACTCTCTTTTTATGACTTGCTGTTTGAAATGGAGCAGTATATGCCCTGCCATTAGGCGCATATCACGCTTTTGCAGGTCTATGTCTGCTCGCTCTGCGTTGCTCGGCTTACCTGCCCCACGTGAGGAGCGTTTGTCAATCGGGTATGCACCACGATTGACAACCTCCACACTCTCGGTCGGTATCTCTATGACGGGAGTAGCCTCCACTTGAGGCTGCTCCTGCTCTTTCTTTAGTTGCTCCGGTTCCATTCCTTGTTCAATTCTATAAGGGTTTTCAAATCATCGCTATCTACATTACCGCTATCGATACGCCGCCTCATCCTTTTTAACTCTCGGTCTGTGCGTTTGGCTAACTTGTACTTGTCGCTACGGACTGCTTCATGTCGCTTGTCTTTGTTGCCCTTGTACGACTCGACAAGGTCTTGATAACTATCCGAGCGTTGTTGCAATAGATATACCTGCCGCGAGGCAATGCGTTCTATATCGTAGCTTGAGAAGAACTTGCGCAGGAAAGGTATATCATCCACGCTTACGCTATTGCCTTGTGCTGCGGAATATACCATTGCTCCCGTTGTCAGCAGGCTCTCGCCAATGCCACCCGTGTAGCCCTCAACGATATGTTGAAGTGTAGAGGGCGACACATCAACGATTTTCTGTATAGCGTTGTCATCTAACTTATTCTTGACAGACAAGTCGCCACCGACCGATTCATAGATACCATTCTGCAAATCAATAAAGAACTGTGATGTGTTTTTCTTATACTTGAGGATGTCTTTGGTGTTTTTGTTCCAATCGTACTCATTGTTGATTCGTGCGCCCTTGTAATCCACATTAACCCAAACATCCACAAAAGGTCGTGCGGCGGTAGGTACTGCTCCTTGCAGGTAGTTCTTTCCTGCAAACACAATACCTGACTCATCCATATCTACTGCGGATGTAACATCCATCCAATCCGGCATACGCTCTCGTGTGAAAGAGGCAAAGGTGTCCCAAGTGGCACGACCCCACGACTTATTTCCGAGCATTGCAGCGGCAGCGTTTGAGCCTGCGGCATAGTAAGAAACCATAAAGTGTCCCAATGGTATCTTGCCCGTTATGCCGAGCAGTTTGCCGAGTGCGACTTTGCCTATGATAAGGTTGTTCTGCCGAGAGAAATCTCCTGCATATACCATATCATCGGGGTCGTCGGGATTGATAAGACCGCTGATAAGACCCAATGCGAAATAGAAAGCACCTATTCCAACAAAGCCTGCCACGCCTCGCTTTCCGTGTTGCAACATACGCCAATAGCGTAAGTCGCCATTGAGCGTAGCACGCATAAACGAGTAGAGAGCAAAGAACTTGCTATGCGACCATTCGCCACCTCTATCGAAGTTCGTGGTGAGTTCCTTTGACAGAGAGGCTGCCTCGTCTGCTTGCATACCATTCTTTCGAGCGGAGTAGTATGCTGCAAAACGGATAGCGGTCTCCGACCATTCGGTAGCGACAGAGAGTGCGCCCAACATACCACGACCGAGTTGCTTGCCTTTGTTGTCCTTGATTAGTTCATCCCAATTACTACGGAGTGCTTTGAGGTCGGGCAGGTATGAGTAACCCGTTTGCGCACCGTGCTCAAAGTATTCCTCCAATAGTTTGTTGTACTCTCGTATATCGCCCAAGTCGCTTTCCGAATACTTTTCTTTCTCCTGCACTTTCTGTCCGAATATATAAGTCAGCACAGCGTGTCTGAACAAAGGACTATTCAGCGTCTTTTCAAACTCCGGCACCAACTTGGGATGTTCGGCAAGCAAGGTAGCGATAGCCGTCTGCTTATCCTTGACGAAGTTACGAGCTGCGAACTCCGGATTGTACTGCGTAAGCATTGCCGATAAACCACGAGTGGCTTTTCGGAATATGTCGTTTGCACCAAACAATTCATCGCTCGTGGAACGATACGCTTTGTTGATAGCATTGGCCACCCGCACATCTTTGAATAGCATAGCATATTGCTGTCCGTCTTTGACAGCATAGACGACATGCTGCATTTGCTCCCCTCGTGTCAGTTGCGGCTCAATAGCCTTTTGGTCTCGGTAATTCAGCACACACAACTGTCCGTACAGCGTTTTCTGTTGAGTAGTCAGGTCAGCGAGTTCTTTCGCAAGCGCTGCTACTCGTGCGTTAGCAGCGGCTTTAACGGGGGCAGCCATACCCTTTGTCTTAGCAACGGACTTCCAAGCGCTCATTTGCTTATTGACTTCTGCTATCTGCTTATTGACAGCGTCTATCTTTTTATGAACCTCTTTGTCGTGTTCGTACATACGCTCGGTCGGCTGTGCAAACGATACCGATATGTCGGGGCTTACAGAGCCATCCTCGTTCAAAGCACGAATAGTCCAGAACTTCTTGATACGATATGCGTCTGTCTGCAACCCTAACTCTTGATTGTCCAAACAGAATTGGAGCAGATGGGCGTTCGTTACATTACTATCAGCAGTAATGATAGAACTCATTACGATACTTGAGATATACGCAAACGGGTTCGAGGCGAGCGAACTACGACCTTTGGCTTGTTGCAGAGCAGCATTGTAAGGGCTGTTATACATCTTGCCAAGTCCCTGCTGATAGTCCTGCTCCATACCGCTCATATCACGCTCTAACCACCCACGCTCCGGGACATAGAAGTCTCGGCGGTATTTCTCACGAGTGTCAGCGTCTATATACCCACGCTTCTGTTGATAGTCCAAAGCGTAGTTCGTGCAAGCACGCACCTTATTCCAAAGGTCGTTTATCACATCCTCTCCGAGTGCGCTTTCGACGGCTTCGATAACCTTGTCGTAACTTACTCCGTCTTTGTAAGCAGGGTCGGTCGGAATACATACATTGGTCTCAAAGCCCGCTGCTCCTCTATCGGGCAGTTCTTTTTCGACCGCCTCTTTGCAGTCTTTGGCTTGCAGGTACAGACCGAGCAAGTCGAAAGCACTAATGGGCGTTCCGTTCTTGCGGTCTTTCTTATCTTTCAAATCATCTTGCGATAGGTTCTGCCAAACAAAGCCGAGCCCTTGCAGTTTCTTGCTATCAAGTATTTTCCGTACCGCTTGTGCCAGCGGTCGCTCGCAACGGAACTGATAGCGTTCGATAGCCGTAGCAGACCTCGAACCTGCACGGAACACATCGGAGTATGCGTCATTCTCTACGGTAATCTTTGCGCCACGCTTTTTGAATTCGTTTAGGAAATCAAGCAGAGGGCGAGCAGCGTCGAATATCTTTCGGTCGGCTTTCTCCATAAACTCGACAAAGCCGCTCCTTTGCAGCGAACGCTCGTACTCTCGTGCCTGCTCCTCTACCTTGAATGAATCTTGGTACTCCACATTCCGTTGAGCGAATGCAGATATACTCTCGCCCTCATGCGGTGTAAGAGGAGCAATTGAGAAACGGACATCCTCACTTTCCTGTACATCGGAGCTGATGTCTGTACCATTGACAATATCATACACTACTCGGTCTGCGACCTCGTCGATACTATCGAAATGGTCGATATGGAATAAGTCTTTGCCTACCCAATTCCAAAACCTATTCAGCGCCTCACGCACATTATCTATAAGTACGCGCGTGCGTGCGTAGTCTTTTATGGACTTGTCTTGGAGAACACGCTTTGCCTCCTGCTCGAAACGCTCCGCCCCGTGCTTGCCACTATACCGAGCAAGTACCTCGCTTGCGATAGCGTCATCGTTGCCTTGCAGGTCGGCATAGTTTGGGTCATTGACCACATCGTTCCACATCGGCGTGTCTTTGAGCAAATCGACAATAGACTGCCAAGCCTTGCGGTTCTTTTGCTGCAACGCCTTTGCCCACAAGTGGGTGTATTCGTGGATAGGGGTGTTAGGGTTAAGACCACGAGCGGTGATGTAAATCTTGCCGTTACGAACAAAGCCAAAGACTACTCCGCTTGAGGTTCGGAGGGATTGAGGGGTGCTCCCGCTATCTCCATTGCTTTGAAGCTGATTTCGTTGGCTGTCGGTCGATTGTCCCTGATGTAATGTATTAGCTGCCACATCCCCTCCTCGTTGTCTTGGAGTAGAAGCATTAGTATTATTATCATATCGTTCTCCACTTCCGATACTTTCATCCCATCTATTAAAGTCTGCTCTGTTTTTGTAAGTTCCATTTATAATTCCTTTCTGTAAATAGTCTATCTTTTCTTCATTGCCATCGATTTCGACTGCGAATAGGTGTTGCTCTCCATTAAATATATGAAAGTAGTTGGCAGAATAAACACTATATAGCTTTCCTGCTTTTGCGTGGTCTTGCACCTTTGCAAATAGGGCATTATGAGCAACAGCAAGTTCTCTTTGTCTGTCTTTCTTGGGGATTTTGCTTGTCGGCACAAAGATACTACTTTTATGCGACTTATCAAACTCTGCCCCACTATTTTGTAGATTGAGTACTTGCTCCGCCTCCTCATCACTGATAAGTATAGGCTCAGCGTCTGCGTCGGACAGAGCCTCTAATACGCCATCGGTGGCGAGTTGTTGGACTTGTTCTTGCTCCTCCTTATAGGCAGGGTCGGTTATTTCGCAATGTATCTCGATGGCGTTCTCACTCCCCTTACCCTTAACAACAAAACTCCGATACAAATCGATGTCTATGCTGTCCAACAGCGTATTCAATGCTCGCTCTGTCATTGCAAGTGCTGTGCCTTGCTCTGTTGTTTCAGCATACGCCATATCTATGCCGAGTATATGTTTCATACCGTTGATAAGTTTCTGCCACAACTGCTTAGCCTTGAGCGCTGCACGGAACATCGGGTTCGACAACTCGGCTAACATCTCGTGCATATCGGTAAGTCCGTACTCGTTATTAGCTGCCTCCAATCCGCTTTCGCCTTTTATCTTTTGCTTAAACTCCGGGTCGCTTGATATAGCGTCATACACCTCCTTGATGTCTTGGCAGGCTTGATAGAGTGGAGACTCTTTCGGCAACTTGCCATTCTCATAAGCAAGGAGTGCATACGTGGTAACGGCGTGGATTGTTTCGTGCAGGAGTACTTGTCCTTTCTTTTCCGAATTGAAAGAAAGGCTGTTGAGGAATTTGCTGCGGACATATATCTTACCGCCCTCTGCGTTGGTAAAGAACGCTTGCGTCGATTCGCTTTTATTTTTGAACGCTTCGTCATTCACCTCAACGGAAAGTCCTAACTGTTCCGCTGCGTCGAATACTCGTTTGCTCAACTCGGACAATTCGGGATTGTCAGCAAGCATTCCCTCGACACTCTCACGGAAATCTTTGTATTCCATTTTACCCTCTATCGAATCGGCTGCTTTGCCTGCTGCAAGATTGCGCAGCTGCACACCCGTCTTTCCGAGAGCCTCTTGGATAATACGAGAGCAAACATCGTAATACTCGTATTCTCTATCACTTAATTTATAATTTCCGTTGTCGGCTTTTTTAATTCTATCGGTATATTGAACCCAAGTGTATGCAAGGTCTTGTACCTCTCTATAGTTATAGTCGGCACTACCCTCAGTGATATACTTATACGAAATCGCTAAGCCATAGAATCCCTTTGCTCTGATACTTATGCCGTAATCGGATGTCTCGGAGCGTTTGAATGTGTCCGATGAGAATACAATTCGTTGTGCAAGATTTTCTACTCGCTTACGAACCTTTGCAACTTTGTCTATTACACGAGCTGGGATTTTGGCTTGCTGTTTTTGCAATTCCCTCCAAAGGTCTAACTCGCTCTCGGCTTGAGACAAGTCCGCTTGATAGACAGACGCACGTGCCTTAGCACGCATTGTGTCGTCTTCGATTTTATCGATGACCATCAAGTGCAACTCCGTGCCGCCCGTACGCTGTACAGCATTCTCCTGCATTTGCAATGCGCTCAAAGGCAATTTGATATCTGCACGAATAACGGCATTTCGTACCTTACCTTCCCCTACTTGTAAATAGTCATAGGTTCTTTTGCTATAGCTAACCGTTTCTTGGGTATTAGAAATGCTGCCACCAACCGTGGTGAGCAGGACAAGACGACCACTATTATTTAGTTTATACGCTAATGCGAAAATCTTATCCATTTCCTCTTGAGCGTCGGACATTGGAACGAAAGCAATGATGTTATCTTGCAGGCGCAAGTTCCCAATCTCATCTGCATTCTCATTGCCCGTACTATCAACGACCAAGCGTTTGTTATGCAGCAGTCGCCCTCCGCCCCCACAGAGCGTGGATAGGCGAGAGTAACGATAAGTAGATGGCTCGTAAGCAAGCAAGTGCGTATTAGCAGCCACATAGCGAGCAACACTACCCGTACCTGCAAGCGGGATAAGCACATTGTCGCCTTTCTCGCTTGTGCCTATCTGTACCATAATTAGGCCTATCGGGTCGGGGACTTGCTTCTCGGTATATTCTTCCGATTGTGAGCCACTCCACTCGGCATAGTTCTGAATTGCCTCCGAGAGTGAGTTGCCCGCCTTTTGGTTTTCTTTGTTATCATACCATTTACCACCAGTTCCTTGATTCTTATTTGGGGCATTAGTTTCGCCATTTTTCTCCGCCATCTCTGCACCAAAAATAGAGTCCCATACGGCACGACCGATAGATTCACGCAATCCACGAGCCATACTGCCGAGTGCGAGGTTCTCGGATGTCTGCGAACGACCATTGATTTTGTCAGCAAAAGAGGTCAGCTCAGCATCAATACCCAACAATGGGTATTCAAATACAGCATTACTCTTGTTACCAATACGATATATACGCCCCTCTACTTGTATAAACTCCAAAGGGCTTTGCGGCAGATATAGATTGATTTCTGCACGTTGATATTTATTTGTTGTGTCGTGCAAGTCTATACCCTCTTTTGCGCTTGCTACTTGGCATACAAGTATCTGTGTGGTTGAGTTGTCATCATTAAACGCTTGGACTGCTTCGGCTTTGGCTTTCTCACTCATCTTTCCATTGAAAGTCGCCACTTTAGCAGTTTTCATTACGGGTTTAGGCAACATCTTCCCCTTTTCAGACATCTTCTCCTGCCACTTAACCAACTCTGCCTCATATACCTTTCGTTCCTCGGGAGTAGAGAAAGCTTCCGTTATTTGGTATGGAGCGAAATCAAAGTTTGTTTCTTCCTCCCAGCGTATATATTCTGCAAACTCTTTGCGGAACATTTGAATAAGTTCGGTACTGCCTCCGTTATCACGGGCATTCTCAAGCCCCATGCTGATTGGTCGGATAAGCGTTCCGTCTTGCGAACTCATTCGGCGGTGGAACACAATCACTTTACGCCCCAAATCCACGTGCTGTTTTATGCGTTCCGATATAGATAGCACTTTGATAGCCTCATAGAAAGCGGTTATCTGTGCATAGTTCTCCAAGAATGGTTTGAAATACTCATATAGCCGTTGGTATTTACCGTTCTTGAGTTGTCCGTATAGCGTATTAAATACACGAGCATACTTAAAATCGAGCACTGGGAACTCACGAGAGTAGTCGTATTCGCTATCAAGCATACGCCCGCTTTGCGTACCAAGTTCCATTAGGTGGTCAGCAAAATCAACCTCCTCTTGGCTTGCTTGTTCAGGGTCTGAAATCTGTGATTCAGAACGGCGGATTACCTTGCCCTGTTTGCGCTCGTGAGAAGAGGGGAATTTGTCAAGCACAAAAGCATCTCGCTCCTTTTCTTTTCGCTCGGAGGGTAAATCATCCGTATTTGATTCCGCACTATTGTATGAAAATATGTAGCCCTCTACATATTCCAAGTTCTTTGCCGTGTTGAATGGAGAGGCGGAAAGGAATACAACCTTTGTTCTATCCACTGCGGCTTGTGCCGCTTTGCGAGATTCAGGGTCTTTGAGATTTCTTTTAACCTCGTCTGTTTGTTCTTTGGCGAGTTCCCTTAGACGAGTGTTAATCGCCTCGACGCGTTCAATAACATTGCCGATGTCAAAACTATATTTACCAAAGAGAGAGCGTTCATCGTCTGTCATCTTATCGGTTGTCTTGCGCCGCAGACTTTTCAGTTTGTCTTTTTCCTCCAGTAGCTCTCGCTCCTCTACCATTAGCGGATGGTCTTTCATTTGCCGACGAATGGCTTGCTCCAAGTCTCGGTTTGAGAGTTGGTAGTGCATAGCTGCGGCTGCCGTCATTTCACCGTCTTGGTTCTCCAACAGTTTGTGGCTCTCGTCATAGACTATAAGGTCAAACTCATCTTCGAGCAGTGCTTGGTTTTGGCGCATATTGGCATACTGCGTTACCACAACTCCGCTCCCTTTGTCTTTCGTATTGGTTAGTTGTGTCGCTTCTATGCCTAAATTTTTAGCATCTCTTATCCAGTCTTGTATCTTTTTGTCCTGTGCAGTAACAATCAGCACACGCCCTTTGCCCTGCTTAACAAATCGTTTAACAATACCAAGTCCGGTATAGGTCTTACCCGTACCCGTTCCGTTGGTAAAGAGCATTCCCTTACCATTGCCGTGTTCTCTGTCCTTATGTTTCTCGTCAAAGAACTGCGTTTCGGCTTTTAGTACATCGTTCTGCTGTTCGGGGAGTAGGAACGGCAGGCTCTCTCGGATGTTATCTGCATCGCCTACGATAGTCTCTACGCTCTCTGCCTCTTGTTGTGCTTTTAGTTTCTCTTCCAGAGACTTATGCACCATTTCTCGCATTTCCTCCTGCGATTTCTCGGCAGCCCAATCTTTGATTTTCTTGGTTACGCCATCAAATTCAAAGTTACTTTCCCAAGCATCCTTGATATATTTATCTATATCCTCGTCTTTGAACGCTCCGCTATCTCGCAACGCACTACCAAATGTCTTATTCATTTGGTCGTACCATTGTTTGAATTTGTAGCAGCCCTTTGCGACTAACAGATAACCGAGTTTAACACTCTTGGATGTTATTTTTATAAGTGTTTCAAGTTGGTCGTTCGACAACCCAACAAGAGAGATATTGATTTTGTTGCTTGGTTTTCCGAACCCGTGCAGGTCATTTTTTAACCCAGCGAGCAAATCATTTATCTCATTATCGATATCGGCTATTCTATCGGCGGTGGGGTCAGTGTTCCGTTCAGCATTCGTGTTAGAAACTCGGCCGCCATTGTTTTCTCCTCCTCCGTTGCGTACATTACCTCTCGTGCGCCCACCTCCACTGCTGTTTCCACGCTGTTGATTGGTAGGATTTGTCGGTGCGTTTGTACCGCCCACGCCTCCATTGCTTGATGTTCCAGCAGGAACGGATACACTTCCCTCACTATCCGATTGGCGTTCCAAGTTTCCTTGTCCGGATGTTCCCGCTCCATTGTTGTTACTATCCAATCCTCCACCTTGTCGATTGCTGTCTCCTGTTCCAGCGGTGGTAATAGTAGGATTTGCGCCACCCAACTGTGCGGGGTCGGCATTTGCGCCACTC
>CAVHKB010000033.1:1946-15783 GCA_963636305.1 Prevotella sp. P5-108 | reverse complement strand
ACCGTTACACCGACATCGGCGAGGACGGCGAGCCACATATTGGCGATGCCGACGGCGGCGAGGACAAGCACGAGTACCTTAATACCGATAGAGAAATAGACATTCTCGTGGGCGATACGGAGCGTCTTGCGGGCTATGCGTATCGCTGAGGCTATCTTGCTCGGCTTATCGTCCATCAGCACGACATCTGCCGCCTCGATAGCCGCATCGGAGCCTAATGCCCCCATGGCGATACCGATGTCGGCGCGTGCCAGCACGGGGGCATCGTTGATACCGTCTCCCACAAACGCAAGTGTTTTCCCTTTTGGCTTGGCGGCGAGTAGGCGTTCTAACTGCGTGACTTTGTCTTGCGGCAGCAACTCGGCGTGGTACTCGTCGATGCCGACTGCTTGGGCAACATAGTCGGCTACGGCTCGGTGGTCGCCCGTCAGCATCACGGTGCGGCGTACGCCTGCAGCGTGCAGTGCATCGATAGCCTCTCGAGCATCGGGCTTCAGTTGGTCGGCAATGACAATATGCCCCGCATAGGTGCCGTCGATAGCGACATGGATGACCGTGCCTTGTGCTTGCTTGGAGCATTCGTGCCAATCTGCCCCCACGGCACTCATCAGTTTGCCGTTGCCTACGCTCACTCGATGACCGTTGACGGTGGCTTGTACGCCTTGCCCTGCAATCTCCTCCACTTGCTCGACGGTGCAGTCATCCGCCTCGTTGGGATAGGCTTGGCGCAGCGAAATGGCAATCGGGTGATTGCTGTACCGCTCTACATGGGCGGCAAGGTGCAGCAGTTCGGTCTCCGTATGCTCGTGCGGGTGAACAAGACTGACTTGGAACACGCCCCGTGTCAGCGTACCTGTCTTGTCAAACACGGCTGTATCAAGTCGGCTGAGTGCCTCTAAGTAGTTCGAGCCTTTGACCAAGATACCCTGTCGGGATGCCCCGCCGATACCGCCAAAGAACGATAGCGGTACCGATATGACAAGGGCGCAGGGGCATGATACAACAAGGAACATCAGCCCTCGATAGAGCCAATCGGGTAGGGCAGCCGTATAACCGTCCGCACCAAAGAAAGGCGGTACAAAGGCGAGCAGCAGTGCTAACACGACCACAATAGGCGTATAGACACGAGCAAAGCGCGTGACAAAGGCCTCGCTGCGGGACTTATTCTCGCTTGCATGCTCCACGAGTTCTAATACTTTGGCTGCCGTTGATTCACCGGCACGCTTGGTAGTGCGTATGCGCAGTACACCGGAGAGATTAACACAACCGGATATAACCGCGTCGTCGGTATGTACGGTGCGGGGTACGCTTTCGCCTGTGAGGGCTACGGTATCTAATGCTGACTCGCCCTCGATGACTTCGCCGTCGATAGGCACTCGCTCGCCGGGCTTTACGACTACTATCTCACCGGGCTCGACCTCGTTGGGGTCAACGGTCTGCAGTTCGCCGTTGCGCTCTACATGGGCGGTGTCGGGGCGGATATTCATCAGCGAGGCGATAGAGCGGCGACTCTTGCCCTCGGCGATAGTCTCAAAGAGTTCCCCCACCTGAAAGAATAGCATAACGAATACCGCCTCGGGGAACTGGTTCTCTACATTGGGGAAGAAACCGATGGACATAGCACCTATTGTGGCGATGGACATCAAGAAGTCCTCATCAAAGACCTCGCCGTGCAGGATGTTCTCAGCCGCCTCACGCAGGGTGTCGAATCCTACAATGAGGTAGGGGACAAGGTAGAGCAGCAGCAACTGCCATGTAGCAAGCGAGCAGGTATGCTCCACCACCACGCACGCCACCAACAGCACCGAGGCGACGGCAATCTTAATCAGTATCTCACGAGTCTCTTTTTCCATAATAGGGTAGTTGTTAATAGGGAGATGAATTATATTGTCGTGGGCAAAAGTAGCGTAATTTAACTGCAACCGAGTTGCAAGTTGTTGTTGCTTTGGGTATTGTTGCATATTCTTTTGGATGAGATGACAGATATGACAATCCTATTACGAAAGTATGACGGTCGTGGCTTTATGCTTCGGTTATGCTTCGGTTATGCTTCGGTTATGTATCGGAAATGGAATGCTCTTCCTATATTCATCCTATATGCGTCCTATATGCGTCCTATATAAATCGTATATAAATCCTTTGGAAGTGGTAGTGTTTATTGAGGATTACAAAGGGGAGTTTTGAGGGGAACACGAGGTTTGTCTTTTGAAAGGGAGTTGAGAGCCATAGCACGCTATGGCTCTACAGTTGGCATAAGCGCACGGTGAGGGGTTGACAGACAAAGTATTGTTGGAGGGAAATAGGAGGAAAATGTGAGGGGAATGGGGGGAACAAGCAGGCACGAAAAAAGCGGGGAAAGACAGTGAACTATCTTTCCCCGAATGAAGGTTGGCAACAGCAAGAATGTATTGTCAGAGTGTTACCTCGTTAACAAGCGGGTGATTATGCAGAAAGTCGTTGATATTTTGCAGGGTAGTTATGGCAATGTTGTTCAGTGCTTCTTTCGTGAAGAAAGCCTGGTGGGAGGTGAGGAGTACATTGTTGAAACTGAGGAGTCGTGCCAACACATCGTCTTCGATTATAGTGTCGGACACATCTTCATAGAAATACTCTCCTTCCTCTTCGTAAACATCAAGTCCTGCAGAACCGATGCGTCTTGATTTCAGTCCGCCGATGAGTGCTTCGGTATCAATGAGTCCACCCCGTCCGGTATTGATAATCATAACACCTGTTTTCATCAAGCCAATAGCCTGTTCGTTGATGAGATGATAGTTGTCTTTGGTGAGTGGGCAATGCAAAGAGATGATGTCCGACTGTCGAAGCAAGGTCTCTAACGGGACATATCTCATTTTATGCTTTTCGGCAAACTCGTGGTCAGGGAAGATATCGTATCCCAATATATTCATGCCAAAGCCTTGTAGGATTTCGATAAGTACCTTGGCAATTTTGCCTGTGCCGATGATTCCAATGGTTTTGCCATAGAGATCGAATCCCATGAGTCCTTGCAGGGAGAAATTACCGTCCCTTGTTCGAGCGGCCGCACGAGGGAGATGCCTGTTGAGTGCGAGAATCAATCCGAGAGTAAACTCGGCAATGGCATGGGGAGAGTAGGCAGGAACGCGTACGATGCGTATTCCTGCTTTCTGTGCAGCGTGCAAGTCAACATTATTAAAGCCAGCACATCGCAACGCAATCAGTCGTACTCCCAGTCGTCCCATCTCGGAGATGACATCGGCAGTGAGAGGGTCGTTGACAAAGCAACAGACGGCGGTTGCACCTTGTACGAGCATGACATTGTCCATAGTAGGATGTGCTTTGTAGTACTTTATTTCAAAGTCGAAACACGGATTGCCTTGCTCGTCAGCGAGCGAGTTGACAGCGTCGAAGGTTTCCTGGTCGTACTTTTTAGTACCAAAGAATGCAATGCGAATCATAATGGTAATATGTTAAATGATGAATAAGAGTCGAATTCAACGGCGTTCCAACTCAATGACTTCGAGGTCGGAGATGCGTTCTTCTTCGATTCGTAGCCGAAGTAAAGTTTGTATGGTATGAATACCATATTTGCCTGCAGCGCCTGGGTTAAGGCACAGCATCTGCAGTGATTTATCGTACTGTACCTTCAGTATGTGCGAGTGTCCGCAGACGAAGAGTTGAGGAGGGTTGGCGTAGAGTCGTCGCACGATTTGAGGATTGTAGTGTCGAGGATATCCGCCGATGTGAGTAAGTACGACATCGACTTGTTCGATGCGGAAACGATAGTACTCTGGGAGGTTATTCTTGAGGTCCCCATAGTCGCAGTTTCCATAGACCGCCCTTGTAGGTTTGAAGGCGCAGAGTTGTTCGTAGACCTCCCAAGAGCCTATGTCACCTGCATGCCATATTTCATCGACCTCTTGGAAATGTTCCAATACACGCTCATCGAGCAGCCCGTGAGTATCGGACAAGATGCCAACTGTTTTCATTGTCGTTATTCTTGTTTGTTTAGTTTACGGATAGCGAGGAGCAGGAAGAGTGCTGCGTAGGTGAAGAACCAGAGTAAGTCGCGAATATCGATGACTCCCCGTGAGAGGGACAGATAGTGTTCGTTGAGTCCAAGACTTTTGACTGCCATAGACATCATTCCGTCGTGAAAGAGCAATGACAGGAAATCGAAGGCATAGAAAGAGATGAAGCACAGAATCAGTGCCACGATGAATGCGACAATCTGACTTCGAGTGACAGAGGAAGCCCAAACGCCGATAGCACAGAACGCTGCAGACAGGAAGAGCAAGCCGATGAAAGAGCCATAGAAAGCCCCAGAGTCGATATTTCCTACGGGAGAGGCAAGATGGTAAACCAAAATATAGTGTATGATGCAAGGCAGTTGTGCCAAGAGGACAATCGTCCAGACGGCAAGATACTTTCCGAGCACAATCTGCCAGAGGGGGACAGGTTTAATCTTGAGGAGGTACCATGTGCCTGTTTGCCGTTCCTCCGTGAACAAGCGCATAGTGAGAGCAGGGCATAGAAAAAGGAACATCCACGGGCTGAGGGCGAACAGTCCATCGACCTGTGCATAGCCGGACATGGGGATATTATACTCACCTGGAATAACCCACAAGAAGAGTCCTATGGTGAGCAGATAAAGCCCGATAACGATATACGCGACGGGAGTAGAAAAATAGTATCGAATTTCTTTCTTGTAGATAGTCCACATAGATGAGAGCGTATTGATTATTTATTAACAGATTTCACTTTGTATCCCGAAGCTCGAAGTTGGGCAATCAGTCCTTTGTCGCCACCAAGATAGACGGCATCAAGACAGATGAACGCATTTCCTTCGGCGAGATAGGGTTTCAGTCGTTTGACCCATTCGATGTTGCGCTGACAATAGACCGTATAGTCGGAGTAGGAGTGAGTAGAGAGGTTGTCGGGTGCTTGGACGAAGTAGGCGATTTGTGTGAGTTGCCCCATCTTGTAGGCAGCGAGGATGTTCTTCTCCAATTTGATTTCTCTTTCAGGGTATTCCACAATAGAGAGCAACTCCTTACATTGCCAGTTGAAAGGTTCTCTGTCGAAGAGCATATAAAGTGTTTCACCTGTATCGTCCAAAGAATAAACGGGAATGCCTGTTTGTGCGGCAATGGTCTGAAAGAAGACTTCAGCACTTTGGTTGGGGTCGTAGTTCAGCCATTTGGCAAGCAGTTCGTTGCGATAGAGTTCTGTGAGATAGGAGGGCTTCATTCGTCCGAGTTTGTCGATACCCATTCCCAAGGCGGAAAGCAGTGCATTGTTGATAGCAGTCAACTGCGCAGGTTCGTACTCTTGTTGGAGCGTGAGGGAGTCGGGTAGTAGGGCTGCCACTTTGAGTGCGTTGGTGGCTTCAAAGTCGTAGAGAGCCATCTCGGTAATCACTTTGTCGCATCGTCCGAAAACCTTGAACAGATTGGGGACTGTGTCAAGGAAAGCGATTTCGCACAGACGGTTTGTCGCAAAGAGATAGGACTTGGCGGCTACGCCGTTGCCCGAAATGACATAGAGCAGTTGAGCATGGCTTGCGGTAGAGAGCAACAGGGTCGCCAAGAGGACGGTATGTCGGAGAAAGTGTGACATTATTGGAAACGAGTTATGAGGTTATATGCCTGGTAGATGCCTAATTCACCTGCTTTGCTCAGGTCGGACAGACCTTCATCCACCTCGTCGATGAATATATGTGTGAGACCTCGATTGAAGTATGCTTCTGCGAAGTCGGAGTCAGCCTGAATGGCAAGTGTATAGTAGTAGATAGCCGAGCGGAAGTCCTTTTGCAGGCAGAGTATATTCGCTTTGTTGTAATAAGCAAAGGAGAAGTCAGGGAGCAGGAGAATGACTTGTTCGAGGTCCCTAAGGATGAGTTCACAATCCAATTTGAAGTTAGAAGCGAGTTCGTCTTGCTGCACTTTGCTACTGCTGGCTTGCAGGTTGTTGCGTTTATACTCCAAGAGACTATACCTCCAGTTGGCTCTGCAGAAGTAGGCAAGGGCGAAGTCCGACTGTTGCATCAGACACTTGTTGCAGTTGTCGATAGCCGAAGAATAGTCCTGCACAATGGCGAACTCCATTGCTATGGCAAAGAGCAGATTGGCATTGGTAGGATCAGTATCTAACTCATTGGAGAGGTTGGTAATCATGTTGAAATGGGTATCGACGGACTCCGCAGTGAGCGGTATTTCCTGCACTCCAATCATTAGATTGGCAGGGAGGATGTGCCGTTTGTTGTATTCATCGACAGCGTGATGGGTATAGTTGGTATGCCGAAGTGCATTGTGCCGACTATAATAACTTAAGACGGCATTAGGCTCGTTGATAGCATTGGCAAAACGCTTTTGTACGGAGCCTCGAGATTCGTTTTGGTAAGGTTTCTGCTCTTCCTCCTGTTCGTTAGACATATTCTGTGCCGCAAACTGTGAGAACTCTTTCTTTCTGTCTTTCTGAGGCTGACTATCTGCTTGCTTGACATCAATGTCGGGAGAAGGGTGGTTTCGCTGAATCTCATCTTTCTGCTGCTCAAGGTCGTAGGCTTTCTTTTGGTAGGTATATGCACTCTTGTTGTTTCCCAAAGCCTTTTCGGCTTGAGCCGCAAGGTAGTAGGCAGGAAGGAAATAGGGATAAGCGTCGATAAGGCGATTGAAATCGTTGACAGCCTCTTGCCATTGCTTTAGATGGAGATTGACAATGCCTCGCTGATAGTAGATTTCTGTCACAGACGGGTCTAACTCGAGGGCATAATCGAGGTCCTCCAAAGCACGGTTAAGGTCTCCGAGTTCGGCACGCAGGATACCCCGATTGTAGTAACACTGAACGCTCTTTGGGTCATATTCAATGGCTTTGTCGTAGTCGGCGAGAGCATCCCGATAACTATGTTTACGATAGTAGAGAATGCCCCGATTAATATAGTCCCCCGACCAGCGACTGCCAAGATTGATAGCCTGTGTCAAGTCGCAAAGCGCATCTTCGTCATTGCCTAACATCATGTTTACCACGCCTCTGGCACTCCAGTTGGCAGAGTTCTGCGAATCATATTTAATAGCCTTCGTGAAACTCTGCATTGCATTCAGAGTGTCGTCCATAGCCAAATAGATGGCTCCTTGCTCGAAGAGCAGAGAGGGTGCATTGGGGTCACGCTTGAGGAGGTAGTTGATGTCGGCAAGGGCGTCGTCATAATGTTTATTCTTGGCTCGAACATCGGCACGCAGCAAGAGATAGGTTTTGTTCTCTGGGGCATATATAAGTGCTTCGCTAAAGTCACTCTCCGCTTTGGTATACTCTTCGAGCCGACTGTAGACATAGCCTCGTGTGTAGTAGGCTCCTGGTAGAAAAGGATTATTCTCGATAGCACGATTACAATCTACCTCGGCACCTTTGTAGTCACCTAATTGTATCTTGGCAATAGCACGATATAGGTAAGGTTCAGCCAACCATGGTTTTAATCGGATGACCTGATTGAAGTACTGAATACTAAGTACATAGTCTTCGAAATAGAGTGCATTGCGTCCGATAGAGGTGATACGCTCCGTGTTCAGTTGAGCGTAACCCATTGTAGCACAGCATAAACATCCCAAACAAATGATATATGTTCTTACTATCTTTCTCATCGGACGCTATGTATTGTCTTATTCGCAACCTGCATTAGGGTCAAACCAATCCGGTATATCGAATTGCTCTGTGGATGAATACCCTAATTCCTCATCAGCCAAGACCTTTTGCATATAGATTGCCCATATAGGCAGTGCCATACTTGCACCTTGTCCCTCTGCCATAGAATCGAAGTGAATAGCACGGTCTTCACCTCCTACCCAGCACCCATTTACGAGTGATGGTGTAAAGCCCATGAACCAACCATCAGAGTTGTTCTGAGTGGTGCCGGTCTTACCTCCCATCGGCATTTTAAGTCCATAGCGATAACGAACGCGTACACCTGTTCCGTGGTCTATAACGCTACGAAGCATAGTTATCATCTTGTAAGAAGTCTCTTCGCTAATCACTTCGTGCATGCGGGGAGTAAAGGTACCCAATATGTTACCGTTGTTATCTTCTATTCGGGTAACATAAAGTGGCTCTACACGAACACCCTTATTGGGGAATGTAGTGTAGGCATCAACCATCTCTTTGACAGATACTTCGCAAGGGCCAAGACACAGACTGACAACAGGGTCCAACTGACCGGCTATACCAAACGAACGCATTAGGTTGACAAGAGAAGAAGGGGTGTATAGACTCATCAAATAGGCAGATATCCAGTTGTTCGATTGCGACAAGCCCCATTGTAGAGTAACCGTATCACCGATGTTATTCTTACTGCTATTGCGTGGCGACCAATCGTTGCCATTGGCATCCTTGAGCGTAATAGGTTGATTGACTGTCTTATCACACGGCCACATACCCTCTTCCATTGCTAATGTATAAAGATAAGGCTTCACCGTAGAACCAACTTGACGACGACCTGTATTGACCATGTCATATTGGAAATGGGCAAAATTAGGGCCTCCCACATAAGCCTTAACATGTCCCGAATGGGCGTCCATGGACATAAAACCACAGCGTAGGAAATACTTCTGGTAGCGTATAGAGTCCATAGGAGATAGAACCGTATCAATCATACCCTCATACGAAAATACCCTCATCTCAACTGGCGTGGAGAATGCCTCCGTTATCTCTTTCTCTGACTTTCCCGCCTTTTTCATCTGGCGATAACGTTCCGACTGCTTCATACTTCGTGTCAGTATCGCATCAATCTCCTCCGTACTCAAATCCCTGCTAAATGGGGCATATTTCTTATTCTTCTTCTCTTTGAAGAACTGCTTTTGCAAATACTGTATATGCTCATTTACCGCCTCTTCGGCATAAGTCTGCATTCGGGAATCTATCGTAGTATATATACGCAACCCGTCATTGTACAAGTCATAAGTACTACCGTCCGCTTTACGGTTCTTGTTGCAAAAACCGTATAACGGATCATTGTCCCACTGCTCTTTATCTATCTTGTATTGATTCTTGTTCCACGATGGATAATTACTCTCTTTCGGTTCTTTTGCAGTCAATACTGAACGCAGATATTCGCGAAAATAGGGTGCTAAACCCTGCTTATGATCTACCGAACGATAACTTATCTTCAACGGCAGTTGCTGCAACGAGTCACATTCGGTCTCGCTGATACTTCCGTTCTTACACATCTGCGACAACACTACATTCCGACGCGACTTGGCTCTTTCCGCGTGTCGGATAGGATTATACAACGATGGGTTCTTGCACATTCCTACCAGCATTGCGGCTTCCTCTACCTTTAGATTGTCGGGTGTGGTATTGAAGTACACCTGTGCTGCCGACTTTACACCTACTGCATTGTAAAGGAAGTCGAACTGATTCAAATACATCGTGATAATTTCTTCTTTCGAATAAAGTCGCTCCAACTCTGCTGCAATAACCCACTCAATCGGCTTTTGCAACGCACGCTCTATGATATTGTTTGCAGTAGGAGAGTATAGTTGTTTCGACAACTGTTGTGTCAATGTACTTCCGCCTCCGGCTCTGCCTAACAGCACCACAGCACGGAACAAGGCTTTCAAATCAACGCCCGGATGTTGGTAAAAACGCACATCTTCGGTCGAGATAAGAGCATTTATCATATTCGGAGAAATGTCCTGATACGCTATGCCCACACGGTTTTCTGTACGGTAATAACTCCCTAACACTTGCATATCCGATGAATATACTTCCGTCGCATAGACATTCTTAGGGTTCTGTAACTCTTCCAAAGGAGGAAGATAACCCAACCAACCTTTCGAAATCATCCAAAAGATAAAGACAATACAGAGTATCCCTATGGCGAATATACTCCAAAACCATACTCCAAAGGAGTGCTTAAAGGTTGACTTTTTGTCTTGCTTCATAACTCATTACACGATTATAAGGTTCTCTATTATTCTGTTTAACACCTCTATACCTCGCAAAGAGGCTACCAAATGGTCATCACGCTTCACCAACAAGCCCCGTTCTATATCTCCTCTCGCATGCTGCATACAGTATCTGCGCTCCTCAGCCGACAACTCCGACAATGCCAATCCCTTGTCCGTACGCAACGACAGCATCACTCGCTCATTGTATAAATCATTCTTGCTCAATATCTCACGCTCACAGGGTAACACCGACGCCTTTATGCTGTCCATATATCTCTCAATATCCGACACATTCCATTGCCGCGACTTCCCGTCGTAGGAGTGTGCGCCTGCACCTATACCAATATACGCCACATTATTCCAGTAAGAGGAATTATGTCTGGAATAGTAATTCGGCAAACTGAAGTTCGATACCTCATACTGATGAAATCCCGCCTCCTTAAGTCTTGCTATCGTGGACTCATACATCGTGTTCGCCAACTCTTCGCTCGCCTCTTCCAACTTTCCCTCTGCAAGCATCTTGCCAAACAGCGTATTTTTTTCATAACTGAGGCAATATGTACTAATATGTTGAACACCCAGAGCAATGGCTTCTTCCAAATCCGTCTGCCACTGCGTCAGTGTCTGTCGGGGCAAACCGTACATCAAGTCGATACTGATGTTCCTAAAACCGCTTGCCTGTGCCATTCTGACACTCTTCTTCGCCGTTGCCGCATCGTGTCGTCTTCCTAAGGTATGAAGCAACACATCCTGAAACGATTGTATCCCGATGCTTAATCGGTTCACTCCTGCTCCCAATAACCTGCCTGCATAATCCGTCGTCAAATCACTCGGATTCGCTTCCAAAGTAATCTCAGCGTCATTCTTCACATTATACTGCCTTCCAATGGCATCCAACAACCTGCCGACTGCCGATGCGTCCAACTGACTGGGTGTACCGCCGCCCAAGTATATCGTCTCAATAACTTCTTCTTTCCGCAGATAATCAGCACGCATAGCCAATTCCTCCAGCAATGCATCTATATATGCTCCTATTCTCTCAAGACGGGTAGTCGAGAAGAAATCACAATAGGCACATCGCCTTTCACAAAAGGGTATATGTATGTAAATACCTGCCATTCCCCTCAATCCTTTTTCCTGCCTTCACGCAACTTATTCATCCACTCGGCCATGCGCTGTTCAGTCACACTCCCTTGCGCCGTCCAGAACTTTTTGTCACGAATCGCATCGGGTAGGTATTGCTGTTCGACAAAGTGATTCGGATAGTCGTGCGCATATTTATAATCCTTTCCATAACCTATGTCTTCCATCAACTTGGTCGGTGCATTGCGCAAGTGCAATGGTACGGGCAGGTTCCCGCTGTTTCTCACTTCGGCTATTGCCCCGTCTATACCCAAGTAGGCTGAATTGCTCTTCTGTGAAGTGGCCAAGTAAACAGTCGTTTCGGCTAAAGGAATACGCCCTTCCGGCCAACCAATCTTATTCACCGCTTCAAAGCACGCATTCGCTAACAACAAGGCATTTGGGTTCGCCAATCCTATATCCTCTGCCGCTGAAATAACCAACCTTCTGGCTATGAACTTCGGGTCTTCTCCTCCCACTACCATTCGTGCCAACCAATAGAGTGCTGCGTCTGGATCGCTACCCCGAATCGATTTGATGAACGCGGAAACAATATCATAGTGCAACTCCCCGTCCTTGTCGTATGCCAACGGATTTGCTTGCAAGCACGATGTAACTGTCTGGTTGTTAATGATAATCTTCTCATTGGTTCCTTCGGCATTCACCACAATCTCCAATGTGTTCAGCAGTTTGCGTGCATCTCCGCTCGAATAGCGATACAAGGCTTCCGTCTCCTCCACGACAATATCTTTGGTACGCAACCATTCGTCATGCGACAAGGCGTAAGTCAGCAATGTATGCAAATCCTCTTCCGTAAGACTCTTTAACACATACACTTGGCAACGGGAGAGTAGGGGGGTAATCACCTCAAACGAGGGGTTCTCGGTCGTCGCACCGATAAGCGTGATAACCCCTTTCTCCACTGCTCCTAACAGGCTGTCTTGCTGTGACTTCGAGAAACGGTGGATCTCGTCTATAAACAGAATGGCGTTTCCCTTCGAAAACAATCCACCGTCGCCCCGTGCCTTGTCTATCACCTCTCTCACTTCTTTCACACCCGATGTCACTGCCGACAAGGTGTAGAACGGACGCTCTAAACGGTTCGCAATAATATGAGCCAATGTCGTCTTGCCTACGCCTGGAGGTCCCCACAGAATAAACGACGACAAGTTACCGCTCTCTATCATCTGACGAAGAATGGCGCCTTCGCCTACAAGGTGCTTCTGACCGATATACGAATCTAATGTCTTCGGGCGTAATCGCTCTGCTAATGGTAACATGGTCAATCGTGCATTTTTAGTAATTCTTCGGCGTGACGGATTGCGGCTTCCGTAACTTGGTTCCCCGATAACATCTGTGCGATCTCTCTTACACGCTCCTCGTCGGTCAACCTTCGGATACTGGTCTCCGTATGTTCCTCTGTATCTGTCTTATATACTTTGTAGTGCGCATCGCCCATCGAGGCTATTTGAGGCAAGTGTGTAATCACCAACACCTGACGCTGCCTCGACATTCGCCGTATAATACTGCCCATATTGGCGGCCACTTCACCCGAAATACCCGTATCTATCTCGTCAAATACCAATGTAGGCAAATTCGCTTCCGTAGCAATCAGTTCTTTGATGCACAACATAATACGGGAGATCTCACCTCCCGATGCAACACTGGCTATCGGCATAGGTTGTTGGTTCTTGTTTGCGGCAAACATAAACTCTATGTCATCGCCGCCGTCCATGTCGTAACTCTCCCTCGCAGTCAGCAACACTTGCATCTGCGCATGCTTGATACCCAAACTGACTAACTCCGCAACAATACGCTCCTCTATCGTTCCCAACACCCTCCTACGGCTCTCCGTAAGTCGTGCCGCCGCTTGTTTCATCTTCTCTTCGCAACTGCGAAGTGCCTTCTGTAAATCGTCAATCTCCTCTTCGTACGACTCCATCGCTCCTATATGGGAACCTAACTCCTCCTGCAAGGCAATAAGACTCGACACATCTGGCACTCGGTGTTTCTGCATTAAACTGTTCAACAAGTCCAAGCGTTCACCTATACGCGCTTGCGCATTCGGGTCATACTCCGTATCCTCCGACAAGCGCGAAAACTCGTCTGCTATGTCACGCAACTCAATATAACAGGTCTGTATCCGGTCTTTCAACGACTCTCCGTCCTCTATATAAGGAACAATATGTCTGCACTCGTTGATGACTGCCTGCAAACGGCTCAATACACCCGACTCCTCTGCCGACAACTGACACAACGCTTCGTTCAAGCCCGTCTTCACCTCCTCCGTATGCTCCATGCGCCTCTGCTCCTGCTCCAACACCTCTTCCTCATTCGCCACCAATCGCGCATCACGCAACTGCTCGTACTGATAACGGACATAATCAGCATCTCGCAAGTCCTGTTCCGCTTTCATCTGCATGGCTCGCAAACGGCTCTCCAACGACTTGTACTCACCATATAGCGACCTGTACGCCTCTTTCTCCTCTTGGTTACGCGCAATAACATCCACTACATAAATCTGAAACTTGTCGTCACGGAGTAGCAAATTCTGATGTTGCGAGTGAATATCAATCAGTTGGTTCGACAATTCATGCAACAACGACAGTGGCACAGGCGTATCATTGATGAACGAACGCGACTTACCGGTTGACAATAACTCGCGGCGGAGAACACAAATAGGAGAATAATCCAAATCGTGTGCCGTGAAAAAGGAACGCAAATCCAACTCGCCAACGGCAAACTCACCTTCAACTACACACTTCTGCTCACCTTCCGTAATGTTCCGACCGTATGCC
>CAVHKB010000033.1:0-1936 GCA_963636305.1 Prevotella sp. P5-108 | reverse complement strand
CGCGATTACCCATCAACAACGACAATGCCCCCAAGATAATCGATTTACCAGTTCCCGTTTCCCCCGTCAGTACATCAAAACCATTCTTAAAATCAATGTTCAATTCCGTGATAAGGGCATAATTTCGTATGTGCAAATGCTTTAGCATACCTGCTCGTTTTGGTTTACAATCTAATAGGCAAAGATACGACATTTCTATGAATTGACAAACCTTTCACGCCCTTATATGATAAATATAATATAGCATTTTCTATCTTTCGTTTTAATATCCGCTTCCGTAGCACTTCCCTTCCGCCGACCCTCCGCAAAGCCCCGCCAATACTACCTGTTTCAAAGAATTTATATAGGACGAATATAGGACGAACATAGGATGAATATAGGATGAACGTCCAAACAATATAGAAAACAGCAACAATTTTCGCCCGAAAATCGAGCGAATCAAATTAGTAAAACTATCGGAATGTTAAGAAATTATGGGATAAAAAGAAAAGTCTTATTTTCGCAGACCCTTGAAATAATAATCCCAAACTATGCTGCGATGCGCCATCAACTTAGGCAGCATCACTACCGCTTTCTGCATATTTTCTCTGCGCTCGCTCTTATATTGCCTGCATTCTCGCAGCACCGACCAACGGGCTTTGACAACGGCACGGAAATTCGACAACTCACCTTTCACGATAAACACCAACGACGACGCATAATCCATAAAGAATCGGACAATCCACACCCACCAAAGATAACGGCACGACATATTCTTGTACAGCATAAGCAGGTTGTTGCGATAATTCAAATAGGTCTTGCGCGGGTTACTGTAATCCAACGAGCCCCCACCAAGATGATACACTACACTTTGCGGAACACAAACAATCTCGTAACCTCTGCTCTGCAAACGCCAGCATAAATCAATCTCTTCTTGATGGGCAAAAAACCGTCTGTCCAAGCCTCCAGCCTCCTTATACAAGGCAGTTCTTATACACAAACAAGCACCGCTCGCCCAGAAAATAGGGACTGTTTCATCATACTGCCCTCTGTCTTCCTCCGTATAACCTATCATACGACCACGACAATAAGGATAACCCAATAGGTCAATATAACCGCCTGCGGCACCTGCATGTTCAAAACGGATAGCATCCGCCTGTCCGTTATCATACGCCTGCTTACTGCGATACGAGAGTATTTTAGGCTGACACGCAACCACTGCCTGATGACTGTCCATATAACGCAACAGCACATCCAACCAGCCTTCTGTCACCTCCACATCCGAGTTCAACAATACACTGTATTCCGACGAAACCTCCTCCAATGCACGGTTATACCCCTCCGCAAAACCGTAATTCTCCGAAAATGATAGAACCCTTACATTCGGCAAACTCCTCAAATACGACAACGAACCGTCCGTAGAACCATTGTCTGCAACAACTACCTCACAATCAGCCGACAAAGAATATCGCAACACCGACGGCATATACTGCTCAAGCATCGGCAAGCCATTCCAATTCAATATAACAACCGAACACTTCATTGCGTCTTTCTACTCATCGTCATCTTCGGCTGAATAGATTCCAATGGAAACACCATATTCAAACTCACCGTCTATAATCAGTTGAATAAGTTCGTCCGATAACTGTAAACCGTACTTCGAACCATGCTCCTTGATATATCGGTACATATCCTCTTCATCTATCGATGCTGCTTCTGCCGTGTCCTCTTCTATCAAACCCTCTGCGTCATAGTAGTCATATATAAGGTCTAACACATCTTGTATGTCATCTCTACTGACCGACTGCCTGTCAACTTCCGGAATAAAATCCAAAATATAATCAATAGCATCGTCCTCGTTAAATTCTATCTCATCTTTTTCATTCTTCATAGAAAATCGAATTTTTGAAGTTAATAATACATTCGTTCAAGATTTTTGCAAAATTACATCATCTTT
>CAVHKB010000032.1:0-15804 GCA_963636305.1 Prevotella sp. P5-108 | reverse complement strand
TGCTATGGCTCTCAACTCCCCTTCAAAAGACAAACCTCCTGTTCCCCTCAAACCTAACAAACCCCCTCTACCCAACTGCGTATGTTAATTGTTAACTGTTAATTGAATCCCTGCATATTAATTGTTAATTATTAATTGTTAATTCATAACCCCCCTCTCCCTCACCCATCAATTCCTCCATTTGACTACTCAAAAAATTAATTGTATCTTTGCCGCTCAATGGCAACAACACACATCATTGCAACAAACTGTTTCTAAATCAATCGATAACAACTGCCAACCCATGACCAAACATAAAAAAAAGACCCTCATCGCGGTCATACTGATTCTTCTGTTGTCCGTCATCGCACTCACAATACAGCAGTATTACCGCCTCAAAATATCCAACATACAAAGCCGTGACGCCGAGCCGCATCTGCTCTATGTCTATCCCAACGCAACCCTCGATAGCGTATTGCAGGTACTGTCCGACAACTACCGAATCGCATCAATACCAACTTTGCGCTTCCATGCCCGTCTTATGCACTTTCAACACCCACGCCCAGGATGCTACAAACTCCCAGCACGCGAAGGCGACTATCCTTTCTTGAAACGCTTAAGAGGAGGAGAACAAACACCAATCGAATTGTCTTTCAATAACATAAGGACAAGAGAACAACTGGCTCACCGCTTCGCACAACAACTGATGCTCGATTCACTCAGCATCATCACACGCTTGGAAAACGACTCTTTCATGAGCCGCTATGGACTGAACAAAGAAACTGCCGTCTCTATGTTCCTACCGAACACCTATCAAGTCTTCTGGACTATATCACCCGACCAACTGTTTACCCGTATGCATACTGAATACGAACATTTTTGGACAACCGACCGACAACAAGCAGCCGACAAACTCGGCTTGTCCCCAGTACAGGTAAGCATCATCGCATCTATCATCGAAGAAGAAACCAACAACAAAGCAGAATACCCCGTCATTGCAGGCTTATATCTCAATCGTATCCGACTGGGAATGCCCCTGCAGGCTTGTCCTACCATCAAATTTGCGTTGCAGGACTTTACTCTCAGGCGCATTCTCTATCAACACCTCGAATACGATTCACCCTACAATACCTACAAATACAAAGGACTCCCGCCTGGACCTATTCGCATACCTCGGGCAACCACATTAGATGCTGTCCTGCACGCCGAACAACACAACTACCTCTATATGTGCGCCAGTACAGCATTCGACGGTACACATCACTTCTCTACCAACTATGCCGAACACGCACGATATGCACGCGCTTATCAAGCCATCCTCAACCAACGAGGCATAGGTCGTAAATAGTTAATCGCAAAGAGAAAACAAGTCGTCCCTCGGATTGACAAGCATAACAGGGACTTGACTCCTTTGAAGAACCTTGCGTTCAGGAGGACCGAAAAATAGATCATCCAAACCGTAATCTCTCGAAGCAGTCACTATAACCATATCGGCTCGTAGTTCCCGCAATCGGTCACAACACTCTGCAGTAATATGAAACGAGTCTGTCTTGGCAGGCAACACTTGGTACTGCAACGCAAATTTATCCAACAAGGCAGCAATCTTCTGTGTATTATGCATGGCTCTTGAACCGTAGTCCTTTGCCTGAAGCAAGGTCGTTGCAGCGGCAGTCGCTCGGGCAAGATGAGAGCATATTTGCCCCTTATATACTTCCTCCTCCAACATAGATACTGGCATAAGAATACGATGAATAGGCAAAGCAGGCTGTTGTATATCGGTCAAAAACAGATAAGGTATGCGTATCGTACGGCACTTGTTCAAAAAGCGTTGCAGGGTCTTTCGGCTGCTGTCACACGAAATACAGAGAATATCTATAGACTGCTCCGAGATATAATCGTCATAACTCCCCTCAATAGTGGTCGCCGTAAGCAAGGTCTTTCCTAATACCTCCGAAAGATATTCCGCATATGTAATGCGTATGTCGCTTTTGCCGTCGTCGTTCAAAAAAAGAATGTTCATCGCAACTGCTCACTAAAAATCAATTCGCTGTCAATATCCTTATAGGTCGATGGGTGACACATAAGAATAAGGTCGTGCAATATATACTCAGGGTGTACTATTCCCATCTCCCAAAAATCGTTGCCCCCAGAAGGAGTAGTACGCTTGTAAAAGTTGAACACACGACCGGTCTGGTATGCACGAAAGAGTGTATGCTTACTGTCCATCTGTGCCAATTCCTCAAGCGTTCTGGCATTACTGCCTACCCATACCTCTGCTTTCTGAAAATGAAGCAATACCTCTTCCTCCGACAACGGAAGACTCTTATTCTCTGCTTTGTCCTTAAAGTAATAATCAGCACCTGCATCTGCAAAGAGCCTACCCATATAGGTACTTCCTGTTGGCATATACCATGTACCACGAAAGTTATTACCTGTAAGAATGCTCACCCCTGCGGGCAATTCATCTTTCGCATAGCGTGCAAGATTATGATATTCTTCTTCTATCTTCGAAAATAGACTGTCCGACAATGCTTCCTTACCAAACAGAACACCGAAGAACCGTACCCACTCCGCCCTTGCAAGTGGGTCTTGTTCAGTCCACTCGTTTATATAAACAGGCACAATCCGATGTCCCAAAAGCGTCGTTTCCAACTTGTTCTGGTCTTGATAAGCCGTAAGAAAAACAACCTCCGGATGTACTAACATAATGCGTTCCAATTGGGGCTGCATAGCATCGCCTATATCAATCTTGTTGGAGTCGGGTAGGGCGGTATATACCAATTGCGGACTGGCTACTCCCTTAATCGCTGGCAAACTGTTGATAGCAGAAAGGAAACCGATATGAGTACACGAGGTCGTAGCAACCGACTGCAATGGAATATGCAAGCGTACACCGTCCGCAGGAGTCACTACATCGGTATCTCGTAGCAGGTAAAACCTTTGCATTACGCAACTGTCTTGCCACGGGTTGTATATAACCGCCTCCATATAGCCTTCCTTCTCGCATAGAGAAAACCCTTGGGCATATCGGTTTCCCGTACTATGCATCTGTTTCCCTGCTGTCCGTGTGCAACCTGCAAGGTATATGGCACTAATAGCGAATAAAACAATTTTCAGCGATCTTCTCATGCTATCGATTGATTGATACTTTCAATATACTGTAACACTTCATCACAACCCGTATTTTTTACAGAGGAGGTAACAAAATAAGGCGGCAGTTCCTCCCATGTCTGCAGAAGGTGCTGCTTATAGGCTTCGATATTCTGTTGTAATTGGTTCTTCGATAGTTTGTCGGCTTTTGTAAAGACAATCGCAAAGGGAATGTTGTTTTCTCCAAGCCACTGCATAAAATCCGTATCAATCGCTTGAGGCTCGTGCCGTACATCCACCAATACGAAAAGAGAGATGAGTTGTTGACGAAGCAGACAATAGCGTTCAATCATCTTCCGTAAATTATCCCTCTGACTTTTGCCCGCCCTCGCATAACCATAACCGGGTAAATCCACAAGGCACCATTGTTGGTTAATAAGAAAATGGTTGATTAAAACAGTCTTACCGGGTTTAGCAGAGGTCTTCGCAAGGTCTTTCTGCCTGCATAAACTGTTAATCAACGAAGATTTACCCACATTACTACGACCGATAAATGCATATTCGGGGAACGATGAACGGGGGCATTGCATAACATCAGGACTCGATATAACAAATGTTGCAGATTGTATCATGGGCAATCGTTTAGTCTTTATTCCAAAAATCAAAGTAATGATACCATTGTAAAGGGTATTTCCGTACCATACTCTCAATATGTTGGGCATATTGTTGTACGATGTCTTTCTCTATTTCGTCGCGCGGTAAATCCTGGTTAATGGCTATCTCTTTCTGATAAACTCGGTAAGTATTCCAACGCTCTTTCATCACAAATATCGCCAAGGTAGGTAACTTCTCTGTCGCGGCTATGCGGAATGGTCCTTCGGGCAGAGAAGCAGATTCGCCCAATATCGTACATTCTATGGAGCGCTGTTGCGGCAATCTTCTGTCACCGGCCATACAAACTATCTCACCCTCCTGAAGAGCGTGGTTGATACTATAAATGTGCGAGAAATCATCGGTAATAGGAATAATGTGGATATTATTAGGATAAAACATCCTATCTCGGTTCTCCATTACAGTCTTTGTCTCACCGCTATAGGCAAGTATATGCATTTGTTTGGGAGAACGCAAGGTGTACCCTGCCATTTCAAAGTTACCGATATGGGAAAACAAAACAATCATACCCTCTCTTCGTGTGGCGTATCGGGCGAACAAGTTCTCTTCACCCTCTGTCTCTATATGATATTCCTTTCCCGAATAGGCTGCAAACCTGTCAAGAACAACTTGTCCGAATTGGTAGTGGTTACGATAAACATTCAACAATGCTCTCAACGGGCTTTGATGTAGCCTTGTGTGAAATAAGTAGTATTGTGCTTTGAAACCCTGTCGTCGAAAAATCATATAGAATACAACGACAATCGACATAATGGCATAGATAAAACGAACATCGATATATCGAAAGATGATAATCAATGCTTGCTGCATACTTCGTGTGCCGTCCGTTCTGCCAGTCCAGGGTTGTGCTTCCATCGTAAACTTTTGGTCAGACATTGTGCCTTGCAATAAAGGTACACAAATCGTCGAGCGTCTTTATATCTTTCAACTCTTCTTGTGACGGCTTAAATCCAAACTCTTCGTATATAGCAACAATCAAGTCAACCCAATCCAAACTGTCAAGTCCTATATCCTTTTGCAAAAGCGCATTCGGCTGAAGCAGGGCAGACTCTATCTCGAAGTCTTCATGGAGGACTCTGCATACTTGTTGCATTATATCATTATATTCCATACGGTGTTAATGCAAGTGTTATCTTAATTGTTTCAAGCGTGTTCCTACCCGTGCAATATCTTCGTAGAAAGGTGTATCGTCTGTGATAGTTGGCGTGAGCATGCGTATCTCTTCGTACACTTTACGGATAGACGGCGAAAGTCTCTGCACATTATCAAGGCAATCCGAAGCCTGTGCCAATGCAATATAAAGAATACTCATCACCTGATAGGCATTATCAATTACCCGCTTGCATAGTTCCGCACTGTTTGTACCCATACTGACAATATCCTGATTGTCGTTGTTATTAGGAATACTGTGTACATAGTTGGGCATCGATAGTGTCTGACACTCTGCTGTCGTACTGGTGGCAGTAAACTGACAGGCTTGCATACCGTAGTTAAGCCCTAATACACCCTTATTGAGAAAAGGAGGAAGTATATTGTTGATGCGGTCATGAAACAGATAATTAAGTTGTCTCTCCGCAAGCATCGCCATGCGTGTAACAACAATCTTCACTTTGTCTTCCTCAAGCGAAATATAGTCACCATGAAAATTACCGCCATGATAAACATTCTGCGTCGTCGGGTCGATAATCGGATTATCACTCGCGCAGTTTAGTTCCTCCTCAATAATTCGTTTCGATTGTTGTAGAGTCTCATACACCGGTCCTAATATCTGCGGCAGACAACGAAGCGAGTAATATGCCTGAACTTTATGAGTATTGGAGAATGTCTTTTCCTCGCAATGTCCGCTGTCGTATAGTGCATGTTCTCTGTTCTGTAAACACTGACTCCCATTGGCAATGCGCCGCATTTCTGCTGCAATATACATCTGTCCGTTGTGTCGTCGGCATTCATTCAACGGAATAGAGAGCATATCGTCATAAGACTCGGCAATCTCATTAATCCATACTCCTGCTATAATCGACAGATTAAGCAAGTTCTCTGCATACAACTGGTTGACAGATGCTATACCCGTCATAACCGAGGTCCCATTAGTTACGCTTAATCCCTCTCGTATATGAATGCCAATAGGTTCGAGTTTCTCTTTCTTGAAAGCCTCTTTAGTGGGTATCCATTGTCCGTCATAATGCACTATACCTTCACCTATCAGACAAAGGGCAATGTGAGATAGTTGTACCAAATCTCCGCTCGCACCAACACTACCATGCTCTGGTACTAAAGGTATGATATTCTTATTTATCATTTGTACCAACAAATCAACTACTTCTCGATGAATGCCTGACTTACCCTGTATAAAACTACCGACACGCGCTATCATTGCCGCACGAACATATACATCAGGCAAAGGAACACCGGCTCCTGTACTATGGCTGCGTATGATATTATATTGCAATTCAGATAGGTGCTGGTCATCTATTCGCCATTGTGCCATAGGGCCAAAGCCTGTATTGATACCATAGATAACTTTATTGGCTGCAAAGTTACTTAAGAATGCATAAGAGTCCTCCACTCTTTGTATCTGCTCCTCTGTAAGAGTGAGCCTGTCATTGGCAAAGAGAATACCCTTTAGAATATCAAGTGTTAGTTCCATTGAATAGAAATAGTAAAAAATAAAAACAACCTGCCTGTTAGGCAGGTTGATAGAGAATACTGTTTATTGAAGAAGATCCTTTATCTCCTCTTCAGACGGATTTCGTGCAATAATAGTACCTTCTGCGTCTATCAATATAGTAGTGGGGATAAAAACTACACCGTATATATCAGGCGCATTGTAAGGCTCGTCAGCGGTACTACGGATTTGTTTCCATGTTAGTTGCTCGCTCTCAACGGCTTGTTTCCATGCGTTGGTATCGTTGTCACAACTAACTCCCAATATAGCCAACTTGCCTGCTGGTTGCTCTGTGTATATGGCTTTAAGTTTAGGTAATAGTTCACGGCAAGGTCTGCACCATGACGCCCAAAAGTCAACAAGTACATACTCGGCCTGTCCTATTATAGAACTCAACGCAAAAGGCTCATTTTGAAGATCCAAACCCATAATATCTTTGTACTTGCATCCTTTGGCAGTCTCTTGTCGTGCGCAGAAAGCACGATAGTATGCTTTTATTTCTTCGCCATTTCTCATTTCTTCCGACATCGCACCAAAGAGCGCATCTAATTCCTCATCATCAAATAGATAGAATGTATCTAAAAAGATAGAATCACTAAACTCCTCGCCAATATGGTGCATTAGCATATCGAATGTATGTTCTTTCAATACAACGACCAACGAGTCTTTCTCTGCATCAGAAACAGCGTTGCGAAGTTCTTTGTTGATTTTGTTATTGAGGTCTTGATATTGTTGTTTCAGACTATTATCTTTCTTGCAGGAAACCAATAGTGTCGATAAAACGACAATAAGCAGTAAGTTCTTTTTCATATCTATTAAGTTATTCAGTAATATATCCATTGGCAAAATGAAGTTCCCGTCCAGGATATTGTTCTACCCATCGTGCATTGTGTGTTGACATAACGATGGCTGTTCCAGACTTCCTGATTCCATAAAGCAGTTCCATTATTTCGTTACCTGTTTCAGTATCAAGGTTGCCTGTAGGTTCGTCTGCTAAAATTACTTCAGGCGAATTGAGTAGGGAGCGTGCAATAACCACACGCTGCTGTTCTCCGCCGGATAGTTGATGGGGCATTTTATAACGCTTATTCTCCATACCTACTTGCTGAAGTATTTCTTCAATATGGTTACTTATGACATTCTTGTCTTTCCACCCGGTTGCTCGCAGAACAAACCGTAGATTCTCTTCCACTGTTCTGTCGGTGAGCAGTTGAAAGTCTTGAAAGACAATACCGATGCGCCGTCGAAGATAGGGTATTTGCTTTTTGGAGATATGTGTTAGGTCGTAATCTAAAAAAAGGGCTTCTCCTGAAGCAATAGGCAACTCAGCATAGAAGGTCTTCATCAGAGTGGATTTTCCACTACCCACCCGTCCTAACAAATAAATATACTCGCCTTTGTCTATGGATAGGTTTACATCATGTAAAACAACCTGTTCTTGTTGATGTATCTCTACTCCTTTATATTCAATAAGTGCCATTTGCTTTATTGTAAACGCGAATCTATTAGGTTTATTTTCTTCTCAATGTCGGTCAGTTGTTTGTGCAAGTTATCAATTTTCTTCTGCATATCAGCAAGTAAATTATTTGATTTCTTCGACTGTGCAGTGAAGAACAAGATATTGTTCTCGGCTGTTTGTATCTCTTGTTTCAGAGCCTCGTATTGGCGTACTAAACGACGGCGGTCATTGAGCAATGTGTTATTGTCTTTCTCTTCCATATCTTTACAGAAATCGTCTATACGGCGACTCTGCTCATCAATATGCAATTGGTCGAACACTTTATCACAGGCGGTGCGAAAACGCTTGTATAATTTATCTTTCTCTTTGAAAGGCACATGACCGATACTCCCATATTGCGACATCAGTTCTTTTAACTTGGTTGCTGCATCTTCGGTTGCATTAACAGCAAGTGCTTCAATCTCTTTTAGAATATCTTGCTTTTTCTGTAGGTTCTCTTGCTCTTCAGTATATACACCCTTTTCTTCTGCTTTCTTTTGTTCGAAGAAATAGTCACATGCATCGGAGAATCTTTTCCACACGTCTTCAGAATACTTCCGCGCAACAGGACCGACGCTCTTCCATTCTTTCTGGAGTTGTACAAACATTGTTGTTGCAGTTTTCCAATCTTTACTATCTTTCCATTCTTCGGCTTTGTTGAGTAGTTCTTGTTTCTTTTTCAGGTTTTCGTTCAGCGTATTGCGAATGTTTTTATAGAATGCCGTTTTTGCAGCAAAGAAAGTATTACATAGTTCACGATACTCATCATAGATCTTCTGATTTGTCTTTTTCGGTGCAAAGCCGATGGAACGCCATTCATCCTGCAAGGCAAGAATCTGTTTATTGGCATCTTCCCACATTTTTCCTGTGGTGAATTGCGAAAAATCGAATGAATGCAGTTTGTCCAAGATGGCTTGTTTCTTCTGCAAGTTTTCTTCCTCTTTTTGATGCAGTTGTTCAAAATATGCCTGGTGTCTCTTATTGATGACGGTGGATGCTTCTTTGAAGCGAGTCCATAATGCCTCTCTTTCATCGCGAGCAACAGGACCAATGTTTACCCATTGCTCGTGCAAGGATTGTAGTTGGCGGAAAGCCTCTACGATGTTGGTTTGTTGAATAAGGGCTTCGGCTTGTACGCAGAGAGCAGTTTTGGCTTCTAAATTCTTCTTGAAGTCATATTCCCGCAATTCATTGTTTATCTTTACCAAATCATAGAAACGCTCTTGATATAGATTATATTCTTTGCTGAGTGCCGTAGTATCTTGTGGAGGCACTGCTCCTATGGATTTCCATTCTTGTTGCAGTTCTCTTACTTTCTTGATGCTTCCGCTAACATCAGCAGTCTCACTCTCTGAAAGTGTACGCATCTGCGCAATGATGTTCTCTTTGCGTAGTTTATTCTGCTGTAATTCAGCTTCGCGCTTAGCAGCCATTTCGGCTTTTTTTTGCTTATATACGGTTAGTAACTGGCGAAAAGTCTTTTCCACTTCGTCTATTACGGGTGCAGAGGTATCTTCGATTGTTTCAGCGGTGTTTTCTGCTGCAGGGGCAATGCTGTCTTGTTGCTGTTGAGCAGACTGCCGGTAGAACTTCATCTTAAGTTGCTCTACTTTTTCCCGTATGTCATCGGTAGGTTGCTCAAGTAACTCTTTGAGTTGCTTTACAAGTTCCTCTCGGCTGAAATTCTCTTGTTGTTTAGGACTCTCATTTTCTTTCTCTGTAGATACTTGCTCTTGTAGAGATGTTGCCGACGGGTTCTCTTGAACCGTTGTGTTGTCTTCCATCATAATAGGATGTTCGCTAATTTAGAATTATTGTCTTATGGCATTTTAGTGCATTAATTAAGTCTTAAACAAGACTCCACTAACCCATAGATCGCTGCAAAGATACAAAAAGTAATTCGCTTTAGGCAATAGTTTTTGCAGGAAAAAGTTTTTTTCTTTACCTTTGCACCCATTATGGAAAAATGGACGACTCTTATAAAGCCAAAGAATAATCTTTTTGATATTAATTTCAGAGAGTTGTGGCAATATCGTGACTTGTGCGCTTTATTTGTCAAGCGTAATATCATTACCCAATACAAGCAGACTATTTTAGGCCCCTTATGGTATTTAATACAGCCATTAATGACAACCATTATGTATATGGTTGTGTTTGGCGGTATTGCTAAAATCTCTACAGATGGTCTCCCGCAACCTCTGTTCTATTTAGCGGGTATATGTTTGTGGCAGTATTTCTCGGACTGTCTTACAAAGACGAGTAACACTTTTGTGACGAATGCCAATATATTCGGTAAGGTTTATTTCCCGCGACTTATTGTGCCTATTTCAGATGTATTAAGCAATTTAGTGCGTTTTCTTATTCAGTTTATGCTCTTTCTTGCGGTGTACGCTTACTATCAATTGTTTACACCTTTGACCATTCACACCAATTGGTATGCACTTTTAATTCCTGTGTTAGTGCTTATAGAAGCCGGATTGGCATTGGGTTTTGGTATATTATTCTCTTCATTGACGACGAAGTATCGTGATTTGCAACTCCTGCTTTCTTTCTTTGTCACTCTATGGATGTATGCTACTCCTGTGATATATCCTCTTTCGACTATCACTAATAGAAAGTTGTATTTGGTTATGTCGCTTAATCCTCTTACAGGGCTTATTGAAGCCTTTAAGTATGGTATGCTTGGTGTCGGTCAGTTCTCGTGGTTTGCGTTGGGCTATAGTTTCTTGTTTATGGTCGTGTTATTGATGTTGGGTATTGTCATATTCAACAAAGTACAACGGAGTTTCATGGATACGGTGTAGAAACCATCGTTTGACTATCTGTAATCTTACGATTTACGATAGGACTAATTGATTTGTTTGTGGTTTCGCTCTTTATTTCTGCCTGATAAATATGCTGACCGGTGTACCGCAGAAGTTCCACCATTCTCTTAATTTGTTTTCAAGGAAGCGTCTATAAGGTTCCTTGACATATTGTGGAAGGTTTGCAAAGAATACAAAGGTCGGTATTTGTGTGTTTGGCAGTTGTGTTACATACTTGATTTTGATATACTTCCCTTTTGTTGCTGGCGGTGGATAGTTTTCGATGAGAGGTAGAAACTTCTCATTGAGTTTTGCTGTAGGTACTTTGCGCTGTTTGTTCTCATAGACAGAGAGTGCTGTTTCCACTACTTTATAGATGCGTTGTTTGGTTGTAGCGGAGGTAAAGATGATAGGGAAGTCTGTAAAGGGTGATATTCTTTCGCGGATGGAGGCTTCGAAATGTTTGATATCTGCATTTGTTTTGCTTTCTATTAAGTCCCATTTATTGATGCACACCACTAATCCCTTTTTGTTTTTCTGAATGATAGAGAATATATTCAGGTCTTGACTTTCTATGCCTCTGGTGGCATCGATCATCAGGATACATACATCGGAGTTTTCTATTGCCCGTATGCTTCGTACGACGGAATAATACTCTAAGTCTTCGTTTACTTTTGCTTTCTTGCGGATACCGGCAGTGTCAACCAAGTAGAAGTTTTTTCCGAATTTGTTATAGCGTGTATAGATGGAATCTCGTGTCGTGCCAGGTATATCTGTTACGATAGTTCTGTCTTCGCCCATCAGTGCATTTACGATTGATGATTTGCCCGCGTTAGGTCGTCCTACTATTGCAAAACGGGGTAATTCTTCTTCTTGGTCGTTGAAGCGTTCCGGGTTAAAGCGTGCGATGATCTCATCTAATAGTTCGCCTGTACCAAGACCGTTGATAGCAGATAGGATAAAAGGTTCTCCTAAGCCTAACTTGTAGAATTCAGATGCTGCATATTGCATATCGAAAGTATCCACTTTATTTGCTGTCAGTACAACAGGCTTTCCGGATTGACGGAGCAAGTGTGCTACTTCCATGTCGAAATCTGTTACTCCGTAGTTTACATCTACCACGAATAATACCACATCGGCTTCGGATATAGCGATATTTACTTGGCGTTGTATTTCGCCTTCGAATATATCATCTGAATTGACTACCCATCCACCGGTGTCGATTACTGAAAACTCCTTTCCATTCCACTCGCTCTTTCCATATTGTCTGTCGCGAGTTGTACCTGCCTGTTGATTGACAATTGCCCGACGGGTGCGTGTCAGTCGGTTGAACAAGGTCGATTTCCCTACATTGGGACGCCCTACTATAGCCAAGATATTCGCCATAAGATTTTATTTATAAGTGTGTTGAATAATGTTTTTTGATTAGCAGTTGCCATTACAGTTGCTGTTGCATCCACTGCAATCGCTATTACAATCGCCGTTGCAACCACAATGATGCCCTTTGCTACGGATTGCCTGTAGTTCGGCTTGGCTTGCATCTCGAATGTTGATAATTTTCCCTATGAAGTGCAGGTCTTCGCCCGCTAATGGGTGGTTGAGGTTTATAGTAACCTTGTCATCTGTAATCTCCATAACTTGTGCGAGGACGGTTTGTCCGTCGATAGTATTCATAGGGATGATATTACCTACGAATACGCGTTTGTCGTCGAATTTGCCATCGATTTCAAACATTTCACGATTGAGTTCCATTTCTCCATCTTCGTCGTATTCGCCGTAGGCGTCGGTATGTTGTATGTAGAAATCGAAATGGTCGCCTACTTCTTTGCCTGCGAGTGCTTCTTCGAATTTAGGAAGCATCATGTTTTCTCCGTGGCAGTAGGTTACGGGATTCTTTTCGGTTGCTTGTTCGATGATGTTTTCTGTATTTGGTTCATCTCCTTTTACATAGAGGTCGTAGATGACCGTTACTACTTTTTGATTTTCTACCATAGTTGTCGGTATTTATTGTTTGTTATATATTATCTGTTTTATTGCAAGGTATTACCACCAGTCGACCCTTTTGTTGGTGCTTTCTGCGCTTGATTTGTCGTATTTGAGATCGGCTAACATACTTGCATTGACTCCTATATGGAATGTATAACTCTTATAGGGTCCGAACGGTACAAAACTGGCTGTCATAGTCCAGCAGTGTAAGTCTCGTGTGACATTGAAATTTGTGTATGATAGTTTTTTTGCCTTGAAGTCATAGGAAGTTGTTGCAGTTACTTTCCATCCCTTACCAAATCCGATAGAGCCTTGAAAGGACAGGTTATGTGTCCACTGCATTTTATAGTACATTTTCTCATAGTCGAAGACGCTGCTTTCGCCGTATCGGACAGTATAGTTGATAGACAGACTCCAAGGGATGTCTGCTTTGACATAGCCGTTTTCGACCTCGTCGGTTTGTTTTTTCTGTTTCTTTTTCAGCGGTTGGGTATCTTGTTCGGAGGTTGACTGTTCTTTGTTTTCAGGGTTGTCTTCTTTTGTTTTTTTACCGAACCATTTACGGAAGGTGTCGTTATTAAAGGTATAACTAAAAGAAGTGCTTGTGCCTTTGAAGTGCGGAAATCGTCCGTTGCTCCAATAGAATTTATTGATGCGAACTGGTGTTCCCGAAGGTGTAAGGCCGTACATATACGGGTCGAACTCTCCTGATAGGTTCAAGGTATAGTTGAGTGGTAGTTTGAGTCGTAGTTGTAGTCGGAAGTTGCTTAGTTTCATGGAGTCTGCCAGAAAGTTGTAACTACCTGAGATAGACAAGTTATCGATGAGTGAGATTACTTTGTAGGGTTGTTTTCCTGTGGTGTCTTTATCGTTGCGTATTTTCATTTCGACATTATTGCCTAATGACCACCCTAAACTTCCTGAACTTCCCGCACTTGGTGTGCCGTAGAGTGCATTTTGATAGCGTGAATAGTTGACCGTTTCCATTATAGTGTCCCCTGTTGTCTGGTTGATGACAGGTTTTTGGTAGGAACCATAGTAGTTGTGGTTTAGTTTGGCGCGGATAGGTTCGCAGTCGGGGCTATATGTGAAACTGATACTTGGTGTCAAGACATGTCGGATACGGTCGATTTTATCTCCAAAGAGTTTTCGTATAGGCGTGTAGAAACCATACAGTTTGGTTGACATACTGAGAGAAGTACTCAGGTCCCATACTCGATAGAAGCCGTTGGTAGTGTCTCTTTGTACTTGATTTTGTTCCTCATTCCAACTCTGGTTGGTTCGTTGGAAATACCATCGTTCATTGTAGGTGACAGATGGGCTAATGGTGAGGTATTTGAATGCTACGAAGGATGCGGATACGGGTATGGTGTGTTTGACACCGTTTTTCCAATCTCTAACGAAATTAGAGTGGAGGAAGTCTTTTTCTTTGCAGTCGATACTGTTTCTGATGGAAGCGGAGTAGCGTATGGATATTTTCTCGTACCATTTTTCTTTGCCTACGGGGTTTTTGCGTTTGAAAGGATAGACGGTACTCATATTTACTGATATGTCGGGTAGTGTAAGGCTCAGTGTAGAGTCTTTTGTCCGTTGGCTGACCAAGGCACTCATTGAGAGGCTCCATGGTGAGTTTGGAAATCGTTGTGTGTAACTGATAGAAGAGGATTTGGTATTTTCGGAGTTGGCGACAGGATTGTAGTAACTATCAATATTGCTGCGGTTATATCCGGACGTGGAAAAGTTGACGCTTGCAGAGAAATTGCTGTAGGGATTTGCTTTGGCGTCTTGTGTATGCGTCCAGTTGATACTCATGTTGGTTGCTTTGGTATAGTCGGGCATACCTTTCTCGCCAGTTACATCGTTCCGATAACTGAAAGAGAAGTTTCCATTGAACTTGTATCGTTTGAGGTATTTTGATTGTGCCGTGACTGCCCATGTACCTTTGGTGTAGATATCGCCGGTTACCTGAAAGTCGATATAGTCGTTGATGGCGAAGTAGTAGCCTAATTGCCGCAGGTAGAGTCCGCGTGTGTAATCATCTCCGAAACTCGGCATAAGCAAGCCCGATGAATAGGAGTCGGTGAAAGGAAAGAATCCGAAAGGTATAGCGACGGGCAGTGGTACATCGCCCACTACAAGATATGCCGGTCCTGTAGCGATGTAGTCACCTGGTTTTGCCTTTGCTTTTGTTAGTGACAGATAGAAATGCGGGTGTTCATGTTCGTCGCAGGTAGTATATTTGGCGTCGGACATTAAGAGTTGGTCATCTTCCAGTTTCTTTGTTTTGCCGGCGATGACATATCCTTCGCCCTGTTGTGTGACGACATGGCGTATGAAACCCTTTCTTGTTTTCAGGTTGTAGGTCATTTCTTTGGCCTCGAATTGGTCTTTCCCGTCTTTGAATACGGGTAATCCAGTCCAGTCGCCTGTAGTTGTGTCGAGTACTCCTTGTGCGTAGATGAGTGAACTATCCATTCGGACTCGGATATAGTCGCTTGTGAGTTCCATTGTCTGGTATTTGACATCGCTTGCGCCGTGCAGGAATACGGTGCCGTTGCCCCAAAGAACGATGGAGTCGTTTGCTTGGTAGTTGATGACTGCTTCGATTGCCGATTTCTTTTGTGCGGGTGTGTTGCTGGTGGTGTCGGTGATATTGCCGATAGAGTCGAGGTTGGAGGAATGGAGGCTGTCGGCAGTCAGTCGTTGTGTGTCAGGGGGTATGGAGTCTTGTGTTTGTTTTTGTTGCGGGAGCGTGGTGTTACGCAGTTTTCGGCGGTTTTGTGCGTCGGCGGGTAGTGCAGCCGAGCAGACAAGCAGCGTCAGCATAAGGCATAGTAAGCCGTTATGCAGGTTGCGTAGTGTGTTGATATGTAGCCGTTTTTGTGATTTCACAAGTAATTGCGTCGTTGCGCATATAGCAAATTGCAAAGGTACAAAAATCCTACCATACGACAAAGTTTATTGTTGTAAGTATGGTGTGAGGGGTAGTTTTTTAGTTTGAGAGTTTGTTTGTGGTTGGAGGGGAGGGGGGAATTAAGAATTAATAATTAACAATTACTACTGATGCGTTAACTTCGCATGGGTTGTTAGAATAGAAATAATTGGTCTTT
>CAVHKB010000031.1:0-15871 GCA_963636305.1 Prevotella sp. P5-108 | reverse complement strand
TCGGAGGTGAAAACCTCTTTGACTTTGGCAACCCGTACCAAATGTCAGCAGGTACAAATAACTACGCTTTTTGTGTCCTGTTAAGCAATCTGCAAAACGGGGCAAGTTACATTTTCTCGTGCGAGAAAGCGGAGTGCATAGCAGGGACGGCTACAATGTATAGTGTCGTGTTGTATAATTTCAATACAGACCAATCCATACAGCCGCACAATCTCGCTATTGGCAATGCAACACAGTCGTGTACATTCAATATACCCGACGATGACAACAACTACTGCCTGTTACTCTATTCCGGCGTAGTAGGTTCTACCGCAGACAACAACATCCGTTGGTCGAACATAATGATACAGAAAGGGAACAGAGAAACAGCATACCAGCAACCTGCTTGGAAACGGTTGTACTACGAGTTTGAAACGAACATCGGATATGTTACCACTGCCCTGATTCAGTCGAAAGTATTGCTTACCAACCTCCCGTCCGGTAAATATAAAGCAATGATGACCAACGAACTGACAGGAGATGGAGCAACCAACGCGTATATGTCTAACTCGTGTCTTGTATGGTACGACGCAAGCATGGGTAGTCTTGCTCCTGATAGTGATATAATGTATGTATATGGCGATGCCATTCTCGCTGTCTCCGATTGGGGCGAAGAGGTAATACTCACAGAAACGGCGAATGTTGCCGTCTATACTGGTAGCAAAGAGTGGGCATTAAAGGCTATTGAAGACGGACTCGGTGCTATTGAGTTCTCTGCAAACGGCACTTGGATGGTACGCTTTGTACATATATCCACCTATGTTACAGATGCCAACTTGGCAGAAACAAGAGCATTGGACTATCTAAAAACCGCACTACAAGGGTCAACCGAAATCGCAGGAGGGCTGTTGATGACCAACCTGCTAATGCTGAAAAACGAGAAAAACAAAGTCACCGCAGGTATGAGCGGTCTGACAGGCACGGAAACCAACCCCGAGAAAGTCCTGTTATGGGGCGGAGGGACTTACAAGGAAGCACTGAAAGCCATACAAGGGCTGTCATCGCTACCTGTCTTGCTCACAAAAGCAGGAGCAGGTAGCAACATTGGCTGCCTCAAAGTGATGAGTGACAACAAGACGATAATGGTGACAGGAACAGAAGGCTCTATGAATGTCGTCATCACTTCCGAAACCTCCAAATATATCTCCCAAAACATATATACAGGCTACTATTACAATTTTCAATCGTTCCCCTTTACAGACATACCAGTCGATGAACCGCAAACAAAAGAGTTGTTATCACTGCCATTACTGCCCGACCAAAACCTGACACTGAACATAGACAACATCCTCCTGCAAACAGTGGTCGTCAGTCTTGGCAACTCCTCATCCTTTAATTTCGCCGTACAACTGATTGACGGAAACACCACTACCCCTATCCCAATGGTCGCAAAGGGTGCGATATTATATTGGTATAGAACTACCGATGGCGAATATATCTCATTCTGTCGCGCCGATGTAGTGTTCACTACTTTCGAAGCTTCAACCACCGAAAACAAGACGAGCGTCTATAAGGGTGTCACTATCAGTCAATGCACACCATTGGACGGGAAAACACTGGATAACAGTACCACCTATTATATCAAGTACAACTCGTCCGATGGCACAATAGCCTGTGCCGATAGTGCTGCTTTGAAAGAGATTGGCATTAGAGGCTTGTCTGTCGTAAACTATGGAATAACGAACACGAACGCAAGTACTGTAAAACTTGTAGCCTCCAATGTTATCGCAGCAGGGACGGCTACTGCCCGTTGCAGTTTCGACAAATTGTCTGTCCTCAATGCCAACGGACTGTGTATCATCGCCTCCGACGGAATAACCATACAGAAAGGCACAGGTCGGTTTATGGCAAATGTATCCGATAAACTCGATATTGTTCTGGATGGTCTGCCAACCGAGAACAATCTACAAGCCGAGAACCACCTCTATATCAAAGAGGATAATAAGGGCGCAAGAACACTTATGCTTTCCAACCCTAACCAGAACTCGTAGAAATGCAGAGTTTCAGAATGGCGTTATATGAACAGCAGACATTAAGTCAATAATCATACGCTATTTGCATATTCAGTTCTTTTTTCTACCTTTGCATCGTCTTTCAAGACTGCCGCAAGAGCCTCCGAAAGACGATGCAATCCTGCTATATCAACAATGATTTTGCCCTGTTTTGAGTCCAATTTGTGACTAACAAGACATACCAAAATCATAATATACATATCCACAACAGATTAACCTCTGTCTATTGTATTCTGTATCGGAAAATGAAACAACTGAAACTGCGCTTCCTAATGCGACTCAACGCCTTGTTAGGCATGGTCATCTCACTCTTCGGATGTGGAACAACCAAACAAAATAACAACTCCAACATCATGTGCCTCTACGGCGTTCCTTCCGCCACTTACAAAGTATCTGGCAATGTAACCGACCAGCAACACAAACCGCTCCAAGACATAAATATCGTCGTCAAAGGATACAAAAACCGTCCTGTCTCCGACACCATCAAAACCAACAAAAAAGGATTCTACGAGACCACTTGCACCGACTTCCCTGCTGACACCATCCGCATCATTGCAGAAGACCCCGCAGGAAACTACACTCCCGACTCCGTCGCTGTCGCTGTTCAAGACGGCAAAAAAACAAAGAACGGAACTTCCTCCTTCGACTCAGGAGAATACACATTCAAAGAGAACTTTCAACTCAATAGAAAATGATACAATCCATGACTGGTTACGGCAAAGCCGAAAGCCAAACACTCGTAGCCGACAACAAGAAACTTATCGTAGAGATTCGCAGTCTCAACTCCAAATCAATGGACCTCAGTATGCGACTCGCCTCGCAACTGAAAGACAAAGAACTCGACATACGCTCCCTCGTCGCACAACGAATCGAACGAGGCAAAGTCGACCTCAATATCTACTATCAATCCATCGCCGACAACCCCTCAGGCAACAACAACAATTCCTTCACCCCAGTCAATCGCGAGGCCTTCGCTTACTACTACCGCGAACTCTCGTCCCTGCAACACGAGTTCAACCTACCACAAGAAAACATCATTGATACCATCATGCGTATCCCCGATGTACTCAAACCTTCCGAAAACGAACCGATTGACGACAACCAATGGAACAGCGTCCTGCAAACACTCAATCAAGCCATCGACGCCTTCCAAGCCTTCCGATTGCAAGAAGGAGCGGCACTGCAAGCCATGTTCAACGAGAAATTAAACCAAATGCAGACCCTTCTCGAACAAGTCGAACCCTTCGAGAAAGGAAGAATAGAAAAAATACGGCAACATCTCGAATCCAATCTCAATAAACTCACTACACAAACCAAACAGGCTATCGACCAAAACCGATTGGAACAGGAAATGATTTACTACCTCGAAAAGTTAGACATCACCGAAGAAAAAGTACGGCTCACTAACCACTTGCGCTACTTCCGCGAAACAATGGATTGCACAGGTGCAGGCGTCGGCAAAAAACTCGGTTTCATCGCGCAAGAAATGGGACGGGAAATAAATACACTCGGCAGTAAAAGTAACCAAAGCGAAATGCAGATTATCGTTGTAAAAATGAAAGACCTACTCGAGCAAATCAAAGAACAAGTACTCAATGTCCTGTAAAATATGGGAAACATTAGCATTCCCACTCGAAATTGTATAAAAAACATTCGCTTTCGGCTACATAACTTCTACATAGGAACTATATAGGACGAATATAGGACGAATATAGGATGAATATAGGAACAATAATCCTACATTCTGTTAACAATTCAAGTCCTCCGATAAACAATCCATCGTTACCCGACCATCCATTCAAACAGATACAATCCCCGTCTATCCTAACACAAACAACTGATTTACAGTTCATACCTATAAAACAAAACAACAACTATGATACTCATTTTTGGTGCGCCAAGCGGCTCTGGAAAAAGCACGCTGGTAAACTACCTGCTGAACAAACGGACCGACTTGGAATTCTCAGTCAGCGTCACAACACGACCGCCGCGAGGACAGGAAATCAACGGAAAAGAATACTACTTCATAACCAACTCGGAGTTCCAAAAACTCATACAGGAAGATAAATTGGTCGAGTGGCAACAAGTCTATAGTGGTACCTACTACGGCACCCTACGCTCCGAAATCGAACGGATAGAGGCAAAACAACACCATGTCATATTTGATGTCGATGTCAAAGGAGGCGCAAACCTAAAACGCTTGTTCGGAGATAAAGCATTGTCTATATTTGTCGCACCGCCTGATATCAACGAACTCCGAAACAGATTGCTGCATCGGGCTACCGACAGCCCAGAAAAAATAGAGGAACGAATCAACAAGGCGGCAGAAGAACTGACCTATCGCCCGCAATTCGATGTGGTAATCGTCAACGACGACCTCAGCAAGGCGGAACAACAATTGGACAATGTCGTAAACAACTTTCTCGGTAAGTAACCCGCCCGAACCTTCTATGGCAAACATCGGGATATACGGAGGCTCATTTAACCCCATACACACAGGACATATACGCCTTGCAGAATGGGTCGTCTGCCATACCCCACTCGACCAAATATGGTTAATGATTTCACCCAACAACCCGCTGAAAGACAAGCATTCTCTTATCGACCAAAACAAACGCTTGCAATGGGCTGAAACCGCCCTGAAAGGACACACGAACATTCGCGTTTCCGACTTCGAATTTACACTGCCGCAACCCTCCTACACCATACAAACACTGCAGGCTCTCCAACAAGCCTACCCCCAACACTCCTTCTCCCTCATTATCGGGGAAGACAACCTATCCCTTTTTCAACAGTGGAAAAACTGGCAGACAATCCTGCACGACTATCCCCTCTTCGTATATCCTCGAAAAGGCTACGACACCGAGAAACTGAAACAAAACTACCCTACAGTCACATTCTTGTCACAAGCACCCCTCTTCCCTGTTTCCTCCACCGACATCCGTCGCGGACTCCTTCTCGGAAACGATATGCACCAATGGATTCCCGAAGCAATCCTGCAAGATGTCAAAAACACCTTTCAAAAACAAAGCACTACCCTATCTCCCCGTAACAATCTTCTTAATTCCGTTTAGTTTGTTCAGAGCCTCCAAAGGAGTAAGAGAATTTATATCTATCGACAATATCTCGTCACGGACCTGCACAAGTACTGGGTCGTCCAACTGAAACATACTCAATTGAATGGCATCGTTCTTGTCTTGCGTACGGCATTCAATATGCTTACCCAAACTCTCCTTCTGACTACTCTCCAACTCCTTCAATATCTCCTCCGAGCGGGCTACTATCGAGGTCGGCATACCCGCCATCTTCGCAACATGAATACCAAAACTATGCTGCGAACCACCAGCAACCAACTTACGCAGAAAGATAATCTTGTCCTTTACCTCCTTTATCGATACATTGTAGTTGTGTATTCGCTGATAACTCTTTTCCATCTCGTTCAGTTCATGGTAGTGCGTAGCAAACAGAGTCTTCGGACGACCCTCATACTCATGAATGTATTCCACTATAGCCCACGCAATACTAATACCGTCGTAGGTACTTGTACCCCTGCCTAACTCATCAAACAGAATAAGACTACGCTCCGACAGATTGTTCAATATCGTCGAAGCCTCATTCATCTCTACCATAAAGGTCGACTCACCCAACGAGATATTATCATTCGCACCCACACGAGTAAATATCTTGTCAACTATGCCTATCTTTGCACTTTCGGCAGGAACAAAACTGCCCGTCTGTGCCATAAGCACAATCAATGCTGTCTGCCGCAACAGTGCTGACTTACCCGACATATTCGGACCCGTAATAACCATTATCTGCTGAGTATCGTTGTCCAAATACACACTGTTCGACACATATTGCTCACCAACAGACAAACAACGCTCTATTATCGGATGACGCCCCTCTCGTATATCTATCTCCAATCCCTCATCCACCTGCGGACATACATACTTGTAACGCTCCGCTATATCTGCAAACGACAACAAGCAATCCATTGCGGCCAATACATGGGCATCACGCAATAAATCGTTTACCCACACAGATAATCGGTCCAACAACTCATTGTATATGCGGCTTTCTATAACCGCTATTCTGTCCTCTGCACCTAATATCTTCTCCTCATATTCTTTCAACTCTTCAGTAATATAACGCTCTGCTTGCGCAAGAGTCTGCTTACGCATCCACTCTGGAGGAACAAGGTTCTTGTAAGTGTTGCGCACCTCTAAATAATAACCGAACACATTGTTGTACCCGATACGCAAACTCTGAATACCTGTCTTCTCCGCCTCTCGCTGCTGTATATGGGCAAGCCATTCCTTACCATGCTGCCCGATTGCACGCAACTCGTCCAATTCCTCGTCCACACCATCCCGTATGTAACCCGGTTTACTCAACACCGCAGGAGCATTCTCACTAATCGTACGATGTATCATATCACGCATCTCGGTGCATAGAACCAACTGCTCCCCTAATAAGCGGAAACTCTCCGAATCGCTGCTTGTAGCCATCTGTTTGATAGGCTCCGTCGCACACAATGCATAATACACCTGTAGTACATCGCGGGGCAGTACTCGGCGGGTCGATATCTTTCCGCCCAAACGCTCTATATCATGAATAGACGATAATAACTCCCTCAAGCGTGTACGCTCCTTCGGATGACGGAACAACCACTCCACCACCTCTTGTCTTGCTCTTATCAACTTGATGTCTTTCAACGGGAAAGATAACCACTTCCGTAGTAAACGCGTACCCATAGGTGACTTCGTCGAATCAAGTATATCAAACAACCCTACCGAATCGCTACTCGAAGAATACAACTCTAAATTGCGTATCGTAAACTGGTCCAACCACACATATTTCTCTTCCTCTATTCTGCTTAAATGTTGGATATGAGAAGTCCGTAAGTGCTGGGTCATATCCAAGTAATACAAAATAGCACCCGCCGCAATCACACCCATAGGCAAGTGTTGGACACCAAATCCTTTTAGATTCTCTATTTGAAACTGCTTCTTCAGTCTGTCTATAGCCGACTCCCAAGTGAATATCCAATCCTCCAACTCAAAAGTAAACCACTTCGTTCCGAAAGCCTTGCGAAACGCATCCTTGTAGCCACGCTCATAAAGGATTTCTTTAGGGACAAAATTAGCAAGCAGTTTGTTCACATATTCTGTCGTACCCTCTGCCACCAAATACTCTCCTGTGGATAAATCTAAAAAAGCGACACCTGTAACATCCTTCCCCAAATGAACACAGGACACATAATTATTCTCCTTCTGTGGTAATGTAGTCTCTGTATAAGATACACCTGGAGTAACCAGTTCAGTTACTCCTCGCTTCACTAATTTCTTGGTCAACTTCGGGTCTTCTAACTGGTCACATATAGCGACCCTGTAACCTGCGCGCACCAATCGAGGAAGATACACATCTAATGCATGATACGGAAAACCCGCCATCTCTGTACTGACCGCCGTGCTATTTCCGCCATTGTTGCGATGAGTCAGTGTAATGTTCAGTATCTTTGACGCATTTATCGCATCCTCACAATAAGTCTCGTAGAAATCTCCGCAACGAAACAGAAGCAAAGCATCCGGATATTGCTCCTTTATACTACGAAACTGACGCATCATTGGCGTCTCTGTTTGAGCAGGCTGTGTCATGGCATATCTCTATTCTTCTACTTGAAATCAAAGGTCAATTTCACATTATACATACGCCCAGTCAGATAATTGGGCGATGCCCACTGGTTACCAGTAGCATCGGTAACCCAAAAATAGGAATTCACATTATTGAAACCAATCAGATTTAGGACCTCCAAATTTATCCACACACTCTCCAAATGCTTAGTCTTAAACCACTTGTCACTCTTTTGTCCTATCACTCTGGAAACACCTATATCCAAACGGCGGTAAGGAGTCGAACGAAGCATAGCCCTTGTTTGTAAATTTCTCGGAGAACCGTATGGCAAACCGTCACTCCATATAAAACGGATATGGAACTTATATTGGGGATACTTCGGAATATAATCCTGAAACAACATACTGAAACTATATCGCTGCTCATTCGGACCAGGTATCCAACCTCTTTCATCATTAAGCAGATTTTCTCTCGAGCGCATTAAAGAGAAGTTAATCCATGACTCCGCTCCAGGAACCAACTCCCCGTATAGTTTCAAGTCCAAACCTGTCGTATAAGCAATGGCATCATTCTTCCCAGAATAGCGTATCCGCACATTATCTATCGTATAACTGACTACACGGTCCATATATTTGTAATAGGCTTCTGCCGTAAACTTGAAAGGACGCCCCCACGCACGGAAATAATAGTCCATACCTGCTACAATATGCACTGAACGCTGGGCCTTCAAATCACGATTTAACTGCACACGAGTCACGCCGCCTGCATCCGTCAAAGTATCTCGCAACTCCTTGTAAAAAGGAGCCTGATAATATAAACCCGTAGCCAAACGAAATACAAAATCATTCTTTAGGTCAGGCGTAAAGGAAACCGATGCACGAGGACTGCACAAAAACTCTTTGTTATAACTCCACCAATGCATTCGCAAACCGCCGTTCAAATACAGCATACCATAATCCGTATTCCATTTATAAGTATCTTGTACATACCCTTGCAGACGAAGCGTATTCAAACGACTGACACCGCGCAGATTGTAGTACAACTCCATAGACTCCGCTTGTGTAGGAATAGAATAACCCATAGAGTCGCGCCATTCCCATTCAAGCATATTATCTTTGATAAACTCACCCTGTACCGAAACTCCCCATTGCAAACTATTCATATCTCTCTTCCATACTCCAAAATGAGATAATGTGGCTATACCGGTCTGCAATTGATTACGCGCATGTTCATGATAGATTCCTGTACCCAACACCTCATCTGCATCGTCATTACTACTATCCTCCGACTCCGAAACAGGCTTCACTCGCAATATATACTCCGCTGTTATATCATAGTTCTCACGCTCATAACTATAAAAACCACCCATATTAAAACCTATACGCAAGTCACGATTAGCATTCCATGTTAATCCCAAATTGGCAAAAGCAGTACGGAACATATCTCGCTCTGCGCCTTCATAAGCAACAGTCAAACTACGGGCCGTCGCGTATGTTCCAAAGGTCTGCGCTAATTCTTCCGGCTGAAACTTATAGGAGTTCTGTGAAAAGTTCCCTAAAAAACTCATCTCCCAACGAGATAAAGACTTGTCTTTTCCCAACTTCCAAGTCATGTAAGTCTGATAATCTACAAAGTTGGGTTGATACTTACCCTTTGTGGCTAATGTACCTAACAGATATTGCGAGGTCTTATATCTGATACCATGCATCATCGAGTAGGTACTGTCTCCCGATGCTACATAACCACTCGCCCCAAGTAAACTTATATTAAGAGTTGTGTGAAAAGAAGTAGGACGCTTATAGGTTACATCCAACACCGACGACATCTTATCACCATATTGAGAACTGTAACCACCGGCAGAGAACTGAACACTCTCCACCATCTCAGGATTGATAAACGACAATCCCTCCTGCTGCCCTGCACGAAGCAACAATGGACGAAACACCTCCACACCGTTCACATAAACTGCATTCTCGTCAAAACTACCTCCTCGTACATTGTATTGGGAAGATAACTCATTGTGCTGACTGACACCCGTAAAGGTTATCAGCAAACTCTCTATACCGCCGCCTGAAGCATCAGGCATCAGTCGAGTGTTTATCGGATTTATATGGTCAAAATTATCCAACTGCTTGCGCACACCTTTCACCTCTATCTCTTTGAGAGTCTCTACATCCGCAAGCAACACAACATTAATCTGCACGATAGGCTGCGAGGCATACACTACCTTCTTGACAGACTGATAACCAACCATAGAAAAGCCTATCGTCGCACTGTCCTTGATATCTGCCTTCAAATCATAATAGCCATTCTTGTTCGTAGTACAACCAACCGTAGTATTCTCCACCCATACATTGGCAAACTCTATACTCTGGTCACTCTCATCTACTACATAACCATATACACGCACCGACTTGGCCGTCATTGTCATCGAACAAAGAAGACCCAACAGACACACTATGTAGCAACGCACTTTCAAATATAGTCTTTATTCTATCGTCCCGAATATACCATGCCCTATTCGTATCATCGTACTACCCTCCTCCACTGCTATTTTCCAATCATCGGTCATACCCATCGAGAGAACATTAAAGGTCTTACTGTCACCAAAGTATTTTCCTTTTAATTCCATCCATAAACCGTGCAGTTGGGCAAACTCTTTCCTTACACACTCGGTGTCAGTAGTCATAGATGCCACACCCATTAACCCGCAGATGCATACATTGTGCAACGAACGCCAATTCCCCTCGCCGAGCATATCTGTCAACTCACTGGTCGAAAAGCCCGACTTCATCTCATCGTGCGATATCTTGACCTCTAAAAGCACATTCACCACTCGCTGGTTCTGGCTTGCAACTTCATTTATCTTCTCTAACAAGTACCAAGAATCTACGCCGTGTATCAAGGTCACATACGGCAACAGTTTCTTTATCTTGTTTGTCTGCAAGTGTCCTATAAAGTGCCACTGAATATCCTTCGGTAAAGCGTCTGCCTTCCGCTGAAGTTCCTGCACCCTGCTCTCGCCAAAGCACCTTGCTCCCGCTTGATATGCTGCAAGAATAGCATCTGTAGAGTAGTACTTACTGACACAGAGTAGTTGTACACCCTTCGGTAAACTACGGTCAAATGCAGATAAAGCCCTTTCTATTTCCTGTTTGCTGTTAGGCATATAGGTCAAACGCGTAGAACATTCACTATCCCCGTTTCTTGCAGAGTCTTGATAGTGTAGTCCGAGATCGATTCTTTCATCGCCTCATTAACAACCTTATAGGCACTTTCCATATCTACCTCTTGCACAAACCAAGTCTGCGCGACCTTTCTCTCTTTCCCCGCCTCTTCATCTATGGTCGTGAAACATATCTTTGCCTTATACCAGTAATGACCTTGGTCATTCGGCAACAATTCATGAACAACCATCTTACGAATACTCTTCACCTCTACCTCCTGCCCTGGCAATATGAACGGCTCTATCTCTTTAAGCACATGTTGTTCCGCATCCGAAAACGATACGGCCTCTATAAGATACACCTCACTCGTCTTCTCTACCTTTCCACTATTGCTCTTGCGCTCGTATTTCACCTTACTTTCATAGAATTCCATAACAAATACTTATAAAATTGATAATATGATACTTTTAATTTCAGTTGCGTTCGTCTGCTCTTTGCTGGTTATTTGACTGCTCCTTGTCCAAAAGAAACAAACTGTACCCGTTGGAATAGAGGCAAATACCTGTGACTCCAATGTCCACAAAGGTTGCAAGGTAAATAGAACATCACCGTAGCACCTCTTGTTGTAACTGTTACGCAGATTCGCCACAGAACCGCTCTCCTGTAAATAAGGAATACGGTTCGACGGAAATGCCAATTGCACCCCCTCAAACTCCAACAAGAAATCGCTTATCTGCTGCTGCAATGCACTCACCGACATCTGTCGCTGCTCTATCAAAGTCCTATTCAAATATATCGAATTCAGATAACCCCCGTCCACCCATCGCTCATGACCGTACATCGCCATAAGATAGGTGTTGCATAACGCTGCGGCACGGTCAACATTAAACTGCTCTATAACCATATTGGCTCTCTGATACGACTCTACACCCAACCCGTAACGGGGAAAACCCACCACCACTATCTCATAATGTTCCCTGCCTACCCTCTTGTTGAGTTGCTCCATCAAATAACCCAAGTTCTGGTTCAGACTCAGATACATATCCTCTTGCGCCGCGCTCGACAGAATATCCGAGTTCTGTTGAGGAGCAATAACCGTCATCTCTAAAAGCAATAAATCCGGCGAAACATCTTTACCAAGTTGTTTTTCCTTCTGTATATCAAGTGCCAGTTCCGAAACCAAGTCGTTCACCATAGGTGTAGTGGTCAAATCTATCGGCAAACTGTACTGGAACTTCTGCTGTTTTATCTCCGTGCTGGTAGGGTGCAAATACGACTGCATATCCATTCTTGGAACCCACTGCCTGGCAGTTATCTCCGCAAAACGACCTTCCACATTCATTCGGTCCGCTTCCTCTGGCAAACCGTCAGGATAAAAGGTCGTGGTCACCCAACGAGGCTCCTCCTCGTTTATCCATGCGCAAGCATTGGCAGCATGCCCTGCCATCAGTATCGTATGGTTGGCATGAATACCCACTGCATATATCTTGCTTTGTCCCGAAGAATGAAGCATACGGAAATTATCAGACAGCGTAGGAGACAATATCGCCTTCGGAGAAATCAACAACGATGTACCTATCCCCGCCGCGTCGTCGTCCTCCAACACAGCATGTATCTTGCGGTCCGAACGGGAATAATACCGTTCTGTGGCTATCCCATGTTCCGACGGATTGGCACCCGTCAACAAGGTAGCCAACGACTCACAACCTCCATACTGGTTATGAGAGAAATGGACCTGCATTTCCAACGCCTCTTCATCAAGCGTTCGCAATCCTCCTTGCGGCAGATAAGGACGCATCTCATCAATACACTCGCTGTTCAGCCCTTCCACTGCCACAACAACCGTCAACCTCGGTGTGGCTGACAACGGAGAACACATCGCCCCTGCAGTCAAAAGAACCGTCAACAGGACGCTCTTTAATGTCGGACTCACCTTACAGCCCCGCCCGATGATAAAGACATTGCGATACCATACGAAACGAATATGCACGAACTGTGCAATAGGAATGAACAGAAATGGGTGCCAGGTCTGCCCTGCACACAAACGCACTACCAACGCTATATAAAAGTACAGACCAATCAACAGGTGTCCGCGCAAAAGACATTGGCGTCCCGCAGGGAACAAGATAAGAACAAAGGGGACGAAGAATAACGGTGACAAAAACAATATATTCCAATTGTGTCCCACCAACGGATGCAGCGAGAAGAAAGTCAAAAAGCAGCAGATAACCCCCAACACCCCGTACATAAAGAACAGCACTGCATCAAGCCACCACGATATTTTCTTGCGCGACAAATCATAAAAGGTCATCGCAAGCAACAACAGACATATCACCATCGTCACACACTCCGGCGAGATACACCATAAGTGTCGGTCAACAACAAAAGGCTTTGTATTGTCACTCACACAAAGAGGCATCTCGTGTGTCATCATAGCAGTCGAAACATAGTTCATCAGTTGCTCTGGCAAGAAAAACGACTCCTCCAAACTCACCTCTTCATCGGCATCCTTACCGAAGATGAGATTGATTCCGTAACGCAACCACGAGTACTTGCCCGCATAATAAGAGATGAGTTCACGGTATGTCCTACCCGTCCGCACCGCCAATGCACTGTCCGTGTCCGCCATCTCTATCACCTCCCGTAACAAATGGTAAGGACGGGTAGCACAGTTGTCAAACACGAAGTTATAACGATAAAACCGATTCTCTATCTGATAATTCACCGCCAGTTTCTCCAACAACATCTGTTGCTGTGTCGTCGACAGGTTCAGTACCTGCTCGTAGGTCACCCTACCGATACTCGCATTACCCGCAACGAACCAATACATTGACTCCAACCCTAACTGATAGTCCGTCTCTCCCTTGATAAAACGAAGATAAAAGTCTTCCGTATCAAAACTGAATACACCGTAATTGAAAACAATATCAAGGTCTTGCGACGGGTCCACTATACGAATTGCAGAGTGACCAAACTTGCTGTACGACTCTGTCCCTGGAGTACAAGTCAGCAACGAGGTATGAGCATCAGGACTCAAAACTACCTGCGAGTATGTGCATAACTGAACCAATAACAGACCAATGCATACACCTATCCATTTCAAAAATCTATCTCTCATTTCATTGTCGTCATATCCTTGCAAAGGTACGAACTATCCGTCAATCCCACAAGATAAAAAACAACTCCTGCTGCAATTTCAACAACACCACACTCCCCAACAACCTGCATACCGTCCTAAAACGACTAAAAAAACAGGAAAATACACTTTTCCTGTTTCGAAGAAAACCCGTACCTTTGTCCCATATTCTTACACAATACCATCATGAAGCGTTTCTCGGTTCTCTTTGCTGCACTCTGCATCGGTCTATGCACCTTCGCATTTCCTTGCGACACTCTCCATAACTGCCTGCGTATGTACAACGACACGGCGCAAGTATTCATCTATCATGCCATTCCCTATGCGCATGCAGAGCGTTTCCGCAATCCCGTAATGGTCAGCGGAATCGATACAGATAGAGATTACATTCAGAGTAACATTGTCTGTTACCAACGCTCCTTTCTCGCCGACACGCTCCATCAACACGGCGAATCTCATGTCGTGCTACAAGATGCAAACGACGACCCCTTCACCGAGCAATGCCTCGTACTCACCGTCAATTCTCCCTACCCTCTCGACCAAGCACCCGTCGATACACTGCCCGTTCTTATTCATATACACGGCGGAAACTACTACGCAGGAGGTGGCGAACGAGTACCTACACAGTTGGCAGAGTTTGCCTTGCGCGAACAAGTGGTCACCGTCACCGTCACCTATCGGCTGGGCATCTTCGGCTATCTCTATCAACCCGACTCCGCTTCCGTCAACCTCGGGCTAAAAGACCAACTCACTGCCCTTCGGTGGATAAGTCAAAACATCGACCGTTTCGGTGGCAATGCCGACAACATCACGCTCGTAGGGCAGTCCGCAGGAGCGCAAAGTGTGGTCTATTGTTTGGCGGACACCTCGCGCGTTTATATCGATAAAGCCGTCATCTTCTCTGCACCAATGGGACTCACCACCTCCCGTTCTCTCGGCAAACAGCGTACACGCTTTGTGCGCCAACATACACAACACGACCTTTGGACCTGCCCTGCCGATACACTCCTTGCAGCACAACTGAACTACATCGACACACACCCGCAGGCTTGGCACGCACTACCGTTCTCACCTGTTGGTCTTAAGCAGATGCCTTGCAACACAAAAGGCATTGTCTGGCCCAAGCATATAGTTGTATGTGCGCAAAAAGACGATGGCAGTATGTTCGGACCGGAACCTCTGTGGAAAATGCTGACGAGTGTCGTCTTCACGGCTCCCGCCAAACGCTACACGCGCTACCTCCAGCATCAGGGGGTCGATGCCTCCTACCACCTCTTCACTTGGGCGCCCTACGGAAGCCCACTCAAAGCGGCACATTGTGTCGAACTATCTCTGCTCCTCGACGGCACCGACGACTTTTGGATAGGCTCTTGGGTCATGGGAAATGTCACTACCGAACAATTGGCGCCACGACGAGCCTACTTCATGGACCGTTTGGCTGACTTTATGCATACCGGCACCTGGACCTACTCCTACCCCGACTAACCCAATCCCCAACCCATACCGTATCTATATTGTATCTATAGAGAACCTATACTGAACCTATAGAGGACCTGTATCGTATCTGAACCGTATCTGACCCGTATCTGACCCGTATCTGTATCGTATCTATACTGTATCTATACTGTCCCCCTCAAAACTGCCCTCCGCCAAGCCCGATAAATACTATGTATTTCAAAGGATTTATATAGGTTTTATATAGGACGCATATAGGATGAATATAGGATGAATATAGGATGAATATAGGAAGAGCATAGAAAATTCAGCCCCTCTTTGCATGTTAATTGTTACCTGTTAATTGTTAATTAAATCCCTGCATATTAATTGTTAATTACTACTGATGCGTTAACTTTTTGGCGGTCTTTGTATCATACTGATATGTA
>CAVHKB010000030.1:0-15948 GCA_963636305.1 Prevotella sp. P5-108 | reverse complement strand
TGCTGTAGAGCCATAGCGTGCTATGGCTCTCAACTCCCCTTCAAAAGAAAAACAATATGTTCCCCTCAAAACTCTGTAACCCCCTCAACCCAACAACGCATGTTAATTGTTAATTATTAATTGTTAATTGTTGATTGCGTGCTATGGCTCTCAACTCCCCTTCGCAAGAAAAACTCTGTGTTACCCCCAAACCCTCATTCAACAATTGTCCATTCCTGAAAAAAACATTATCTTTGCACTTTATTTAATATCTCACAACAACGGCAACAACAAACAACATATCCCATTTCACTTCATGGATCGAAGTAACGGGCGACAGAGTCAATAACTTGCGCAATATCAATGTGCGCATCCCTCGATACGCACTCACTGTCATCACAGGGCTGTCAGGAAGCGGCAAATCAAGTCTTGCCTTCGACACGCTTTTCGCAGAAGGACAACGCAGATACATCGATACTTTCTCCTCCTATGCAAGAGGCTTCTTGGGTAGTAGAGTACGACCAGATGTCGACAAAATAACAGGGCTCAGTCCTGTTATTGCTATCAACCAGCATACCACCAACCGCAATCCACGCTCCACGGTGGGAACCACCACCGAAATATACGACTACCTCCGACTATTGTTCGCACGAGCAGCAATCGCATATAGTTATCTTACAGGAGAACCAATGGTCCACTACACCGATGAACAGATACTCCAACTCATCATCAACGAGTATGCAGGCAAACGCGTTCTTCTCCTCTCCCCACTTGTAAAGGGCAGAAAAGGACACTACAAAGAGTTGTTCGAAAGACTGCGAAAAAAGGGCTTCATCTATGTACGCATCGACGGTGAAGTGAAAGAAATGGTTGCAGGCATGCGGCTTGATAGGTACAAACGACATAACATAGAACTCGTAATTGACCGCCTTAAAATACCGCACAACAACGCAACGGAACACGCCGAAGTAGATACACAACGCATACGGCAATCCATCGAAAAAGCCATGCAACAAGGCGATGGCATCATCATGATTGTCGAATACAACCAAACGAACGGGCAAGTTCCGCCACGATACTATTCCCGTACCCTCATGTGTCCTACAACGGGCATATCCTATGCGGACCCCGCACCACATACCTTCTCTTTCAATTCCCCGCAAGGTGCTTGCCCCGTATGCAAAGGACTGGGAATAATCAACAAAGTCGATGTCGATAAAATAGTCCCCAATAAAGCACTCTCTATCGCTGATGGGGCAATCGAACCGCTCGGCAAAGCACGAAAATCAGGCATCTTCGAACAAATAGAACAAATACTTGGCAAGTACGGCGACTTCTCACTGCACACACCTTTCGCCGAACTACCCGAAGAGGCGGTCAACGAACTCATGAACGGCTCAGAAGACAACTTCCCATTTTCGGTCGCCGGTATTGCAATCAGCAACACCCATTACGAAGGCATCATACACTACCTTGAGATACAACAGGAAAACGCCGCTTCCGAAAACGAACAACGGTGGATGAAAAAATATGCCACAGAGGTCGAATGTCCCGAATGTCATGGAGCAAGGCTATCTAAAGAAGCACTCAGTTACCGATTAGGCGACAAGAACATAGCACAACTATCCGACATGGACATCAGCGACCTGATGACATACCTCGATACAGTAGAAAACCAACTGACCGACAAACAGAAAACAATAGCCCGGGAAATACTGCGCGAAATCAAAAGCCGATTGCAGTTCCTAATCGATGTAGGACTGCAATATCTCTCACTCTCAAGAGTTTCCGACAGTCTTTCTGGGGGCGAAAATCAACGCATACGACTCGCTACACAGATAGGCTCACGACTCGTCAATGTACTCTATATACTCGACGAACCCAGCATAGGACTGCACCAACGCGACAACCAAAGGCTAATAACCTCTCTGCAAAAACTGCGCGATTTGGGAAACACGGTCATTGTTGTCGAACACGACGAACAGATGATGCGCGATGCCGACTATATCATTGATATCGGACCACGAGCAGGACGGTTGGGCGGACAAATAGTATTCCAGGGTACACCCTCGCAAATGCTGAAAGCCGACACTCTTACTGCGCAATACCTCAATGGAAAACTCGCTATAGCAAAGGCGGAACACACAACACTCAACAAGGTGGATTGGTTGCGGCTCTATGGATGCTACGGCAATAACCTGAAAAATATCGATGTCGCATTCCCTCTCCGACGCATGATTTGTATTACTGGCGTATCTGGCTCTGGGAAATCCACACTTATCAACCAGACTCTCTATCCCATACTAAACCAACACTTCTACCACTCACTCCAGACGCCCCTACCATACGACCATATCGAAGGACTGAACTTCGTCGATAAAGTAGTATGTGTAGATCAGAGCCCTATCGGACGCACACCCCGTAGTAATCCCGCAACCTATACAGGCGTTTTCTCCGATATAAGACAACTATATGCCCAACTTCCCGAGTCGCAAATACGAGGGTGGAAAGCAGGACGCTTCTCTTTCAATACAACGGGAGGACGATGTGAGGAGTGTGGCGGAAACGGATACAAAGCACTGCAGATGAACTTCCTACCCGATGTCTATGTACCTTGCGAAGTCTGTGGAGGAAAACGCTACAACAAAGAAACACTCGAAGTTCGGTTCAAAGGAAAAACTATTGCAGATGTACTCGATATGACCGTCAACCAAGCCGTCGACTTCTTTCAAGCACAACCTGCAATACTCTCCAAAATACAAACATTGCAAGATGTAGGACTTGGATATATCCGACTCGGGCAGAGCAGTACTAACCTCTCCGGTGGAGAAAGCCAACGCATGAAACTCGCCACCGAACTGGCACGCAAAGACACAGGAAACACAGTCTATATACTCGACGAACCAACAACTGGCTTGCACTTCGAAGATATACGCGTACTACTTTCTGTCCTGCGAGAACTGACATCTCGCGGAAATACCGTCATCATCATCGAACATAACATCGACGTAATACGAGCCTGCGACTATCTAATCGACATGGGACCTGAAGGCGGACGCGCAGGAGGACAGATAGTCGCTACAGGCACTGTCGAACAACTGAAAGCCAATCCTGAAAGCATCACCGGGCAATATCTCTAACAACCAACCATGAAAGCATTCCTATCGCGCCTCGCACATAACTGCTACCAACATTTGGGGAACAACATCACCAATAACTGCTTCGTATTTCCCAATCGGCGGGCAGGACTATTGTTCAAACATTTCCTGATGCAAGAAATCACACAACCTCTTCTTGCTCCCGAAATCATTACTATCGACCAACTCTTTCAGAACCTTAGCCCTCTGCACATAGCAGACCCTATCGACCTCCAACTGCGGCTCTATACCATCTATACTGAACACTACCTCCAAACCTGCAACAAAGAAGAGTCCTTCGACGATTTTCTGTTCTGGGGAAAAATGATTATCAACGATTTCAGCGAAATCGACCGACAGATGGTCAACGCACAAGAACTCCTCACAACTATCGCCGACATCAAAGAAATAGAACAACGCTTTGAAACAACTATAACGGATACCAACCCCGCACCGTCCGTCCGCCTCTCTGCACAAGTGTTCCAACGATGCCTGCTGCCTATCTACAACGACCTGCGACAACAACTCTACGCCGAACAATTAGCATACATGGGTATGTTGCAGCGTGATTTAATCAACCGACTGCAATCAGGCGAATATACTATCCCCTCCGATAAATCTTACACCTTCGTCGGCTTTAATATCCTCACAGAAGTCGAACGCCAACTCATGCTCTACCTCCAAGCACAGAACAACGCCGATTTCTATTTCGACTATGAATCTTTCTGGCTTCGGGATTCGAACAACAGAGCCTCCTTGATGGCAGATGCCAACAAGAACACTTTTCCCTCACGCTTTCCGCTGCCCGTCGAAGAGCAAACGCCACCCGTCGTTCATTGGATCAAATGCTCTACCTCCGTCAGCGAAGCAGAAAAGATATCCCATATAGTCAACAACTACGGAACTGACTCCCAGTTAGGTGACTTGGGCATTGTTCTACCCAACGAACACATGCTGTTGCCCCTTCTCTATGCACTGCCCGATTCTATCGGCGATGTCAATATCACCATGGGGCTTCCTTTGTCCGACACTCCACTTTACACCCTCCTGCAACACCTCAGCGAACTGCAGATATTCTCCATTGAACAGAACAACGACTTGCTCTTCTACTACAAACCCGTTATGGGCATTCTCAATCACCCCTACATAGTGGATATGCAACCCGAACAAATCAACGCTATCAAAGAGCAAATCTACCAAAACAACATGGTCTATATCCCGTCTGCTCTCTTTCAATCAAGCCGTGTCCTCTCTGCCATACTGCGCCCTTTCCCCGATACACTGTCTGTCTTGCAGGCACTTTCCCATGTCCTCCGTCTTATGGCGGACACCGATAGCAACAACCTCAATGAAGAGGAGAACATCTTTCAGACCAAGCAGGAATATATCTATCGTACACTGCTCATCGTCAACCGTCTGCTCTCGCTGATTGAACACTACAAAACCATAGCCGTACAGGAGAAAACAATCTATCGCCTACTCTTGCAACTCATGCAAACAACCACCGTGCCTTTCGAAGGCGAACCTCTCAAAGGAATGCAGATTATGGGGGTACTCGAAGCACGGGGAATGGACTTCAAAACCGTTATCATCCCCGATATGAACGAAGATATATATCCAGGCAATGGACATCAGAACAGTTTCATACCTTACGACCTCCGACAGTCCTATAACCTCGCAACACCGGAACGGCAAGATGCCATCGCCTCGTATAATTTCTATCGACTGCTTTCTCACGCCCAAACGGTTTACTTGCTGCAAACAACCTCCGAAGACGGACATTCACCCGATGCCTCAAGATATATCTATCAACTCCTCTACCAGTACAATCACAACCTGATAGAAGAAAACTATACGCCTGCCGACAACCTGAAAAAACAACCCTTGCAACCTCTGTCCGTCCACAAAGATTCTTTAGTCCTGAATCAACTCATCCACCGCCTCTGTCCGTCCCCCACCGACAACAACAGCAATGGACTCTCACCCTCTGCACTGAACAACTATGTACATTGCCCTCTGCAGTTCTATTTGCAGAATATATGTTCTTTCCATGAACCGGCTCACATCGAGGAAAGCATACAGAGCGACAAATTTGGCAATGTCTTTCATCATACCATACAACACCTCTATGCTCCCTATGCAAGCAACAACAATTCCCGAACAAAAATCACGACAGATACAATCCGACGAATGTTGAAGCAGTGTCACGACAACCACCTTGTGGAACACTTCTACGCACAGGAATACTTGTCAACCGACGACTTGTCCCAATTGCAAGGCAGGGACCTTCTGCCCGTACATGTACTCCAACAATATGTGGACAATGTCCTGAAGCACGATTTTGAACTCGCTCAAACCGACACGTTCTATTATATCGCCTCCGAACAACACATACAAGCCCTGCTCCCTCTCTCCAATGGCCATACAATCCGCCTGCATGGTATCATCGACCGTGTGGACGAAGTCAACGGACAAGTACGCATCATTGACTACAAAACCGGTGCCTCGCACTGCAAGTTCCCCGCATGGGACCAACTGTTCTCCAAGCAGAAAAACCCCACAGAGGCTGACCATACACGCCAAACACTGGTCTATGCGCTATGCTATAGCCAAACCTATCATACCGACAACATCGTACCCTACATCTACTATGTACGCCAAAAGACTTCCGAAATAGAACAGGTAACAGCCCAAGACCCTAATAATCCCCAACCCTATGCCGACCTGAAAGACGGTTTCAGCCATGCCCTGACTGCCGTCTTGGAGAAAATACTCAACCCCAATGAACCCTTCGTCGCATATCCCGACAAGGGAAGCAATTCTATCTGCTCGAATTGTCCCTTCCGCTCAATGTGCTTTTAGTGCAGCCTATCCTCTCTACCCACCATACCCATAACATAAAGAGCATAAAATAGAACAGATACTTGAACAGGTATGCGTGGAAAAATTCAAACCAATCAGGGTGATGCTCCACGATCATTGCGATAATCGTTATACGCAAGATGTTGAACAGATAAATGCAAACAAGTCCCAACGGGATAAACCATAACTTCTTCTTCCAATCCCCGCGCGCAACAAGCATAATCACTATCCAGATGAAACTCTGTTTCAGTCCCGTACAACTCCATACGATATTCACTCCGCTACCCGTGTCAAAACGCAAAGCGTACGGCGCAATGTAATGGACCGTATCTCTGCTGATGTGAATAAGTTGATAGACCACCCATGCAATATGGGCAGACAAAAAGTCAAACGGTGCCGTAATGTCCAAACCGAACCAATGCACCGGACCACCATGCTCGTCGGCATCTATCGTGAACTTCCAAAAGTAATTCGCACACAATAGCGCAACCGCAAAGAGAAGAACATCTCTGTATGGCGCTATCCTACGGATAATCTTGTTTTCTTTCCAATTACTCATTCTCTATCGTTGTACGCGCAAAAGGTACGGCATCTATCGGACAGTACTCTCCCGCCAAATACTTGTAATATCCTGCTTGTGCTATCATCGCTGCATTGTCCGTCGTGTACGAGAAAGGAGGAATAAACACTTCCTTGCCGTAACGCTTACCGTAATCAATAAATGCCTGTCGCAGTGCGCTGTTCGCACTCACCCCGCCCGCAACGGCTACCTGCTTCACTCCCGTGTCTTTGGCAGCCAAACGGACCTTCTTCATAAGAATGTCAATCACGGTCTTCTGCAAACTCGCACACAAGTCGTTCGTGTTCTTCTTGATAAAATCTGGGTCCTCCTTGAGCCTGTCACGCAAAAAGTACAGAAACGAGGTCTTCAGTCCCGAAAAACTGTAGTCGTAGTTCGCTATCTGTGGCTTCGCAAACTGAAACGCCTCCGCATTGCCCTCTTTTCCCAATCGGTCGATATACGGACCACCAGGGTAGGGAAGACCAATCACCTTCGCACACTTGTCAAACGCTTCACCTGCTGCATCGTCTATCGTTTGACCGATAATCTCCATATCATTGAATGCTTTTACCAAGATAATCTGACTGTTCCCCCCACTCACTAACAAACACAGAAACGGGTAACTCGGATGACGCTCGTCCGACTTTCCTTCACTCACAAAATGAGCCATTACGTGACCCTGTAGGTGATTCACATCTATCAGCGGAATACCAAGACTCAACGCCATCCCTTTGGCGAAACTCGTCCCTACCAACAGACTCCCCAACAGACCCGGACCTCGTGTAAAGGCAATCGCACTCAGCGACTCTTTTGCTACCGATGCGCGACGCAATGCAGTGTCCACAACTGGGAGTATGTTCTCCTGATGGGCCCTGCTCGCCAACTCTGGCACGACACCCCCGTACTCCTCATGAACCTTCTGACTGGCAGTCACATTCGACAATAATACCCCGTTGCGTATCACAGCGGCACTCGTATCATCACACGACGATTCGATCGCTAATATAATAACATCCTTTTCCATATTGCTGATAAACCCCTTTCCTGTTGCCGACCCGCACCCAACGAATCGGCTCCATGTTTCTGCCTGCAAAGGTACTGCTTTTTCTGCATTCCGCCAACTCTTTCCTTCCTTGTCTTGTCCTGTCTTTTTCGATACTATTGTATTAGATTACCGAAGCATAACCGAAGCATAACCGAAGCATTACCGAAACATTATCGAACTATTACCGTTTCACAACCGAACGACTTACCTGTTTTCTGCCTTGCAATACCGAACCAATTACCACTCACCCTCCAACCAATGCCGAATCAATCACCACCCTCTCTCCAACCGATACCGATGGTGGTTTTGTGGTATAATCGGCAAAACGAAAGGTACACGAAAAATTCAAAACATAGAGTAACAGAAGCGGACATCAACTCGATGGCCGCTTCTGCTGTTTAGAGGCGCTTTTTTAGTATGCTTTTCAAGTTCAAACGCTATTCAAATACTGATTGAACACCATTTGAAACCCCTAATAAACACTTGTCAGAAAAATACGTTTTTACAACATTTTTTCGTTCAGGAAATTTGCATATATCGCAGTTTTTTAGTGCACTTTGCTGTGTATTAAGTAATACCTTGCAACTACACATTGAGTACAAACTTGACATCTTTTTCGCCTTGCAAGAGGCGGAAAGTGTTGAGGAGGTTGCTTTCGTAGATGTGTACATTGCCCAAAAACAAGGTGATGGACTTGAGCGGCAGTTCTATTTCGCGTGCCATCAAATAAAGGTGGTAGATGTCCGACGGCAAGCCCAGACTGGCATCACTGCTGCGTTGGTAGGCAGATACAATAAGTGCGCCATCCTCTATCCGGAACTGCACCAACGACAAGCACGGTTGTTGGTTGGTTTCCACACCCGTCTCTCCGAGAAACAGTACATAGTTCTTGCTGTTTTTCTTTTCCGTCCTGATTTTCTCCACAAGTGCCGGCAGTTTCCGAAAATAGGTGGGGTAACTGTTATGCAATGTATCTCCGCAATAATCCCACCACGTAATGCCTTCTGCACGATACTGCTCCGTAGATGTAATACCTGCCTCGAAGAGTTGGAGTTCCGTCTTGAGTTTCTTACGCGCAATGCCGTGCGTCTCAAATATATCCAATAGGTCTGCGGGTGTGAGGTTCAATACCTGATTGGTAAGATACTGAATGCCGCCTTTTTTGTTGGTCTGTTTCTTTCCCTCCGAAAGGATATGCGAGAGGGTCTCATAGTACTTGTTCATAACAATATGGATTTATAGGTTACATCTTTGCGCTTTAGATAGATTTATGTTCTTGTGTCCGGCAATCTTATCGGATATTCCAATTTTCGGGTTTTAACAAAGACCAACTCCTCTACCAACTATACCCCCAGCCGTAGGTCAGTCCTATGCCTATGTATGGCTGAAAGGCGGCTTGCATAGTGGAGGGGCGTACGCCTAGTCCGTAACCCGTTTGCAGACCTACTACCACACTTTGACAGAAACGACCTCTTTTTTGCGGCTTTGAAACCTCTATCGGCACATAGTGGGTAAATGTATCGGTGCGGTATATATCAAGGCTGTAATCGTACATTTTGACGGCTTGTACCCGCAGGCGGTAGTCGTGGGTGCTGTCTATGTAGTTCTGCGGAATATCGGCTATATACACCGTGTCGTGCAGCACCACTGTGTCGTATCGGTAGTTCTCCTGCAAGATAATGCGACTTTCCCGTATCGTGTCGTGGCGAGTTACCACTATCGTATCGTAGCGCACCCGCTCTGTCGGCTTGGTCGGTCTGTCTGTGCGCCGTGCCGTGAAACCCAATAACCACACAAGCAGCAGAACGACTGCCGTTCCTATCAGCGTGCTTACTATGTGCGTGAGGTCTATCTTCATTTTTTGGGGCTATGTTGCGAGTGTTCTACGATTATTTCTCAATCACCTCTTCAAAGGTCTGTATGCGGTTCTCATACGGGTCTTCTGCCTCGGGGTACTTGTCCTCGAACAGAGAAAAGGCATGACCGTAGTACGGTGCATTGACGGGGTTCAGTATATCGAAATAAACAATAATAATGGTATTTGCAGGTCGTGCAGTTGCAGGCTGCGCAAGGTCGGAACGGCGGATGGTTTTCACCTCGCCATTGCCGTAAGAAAGGGCGGAGGCATGTGTAAGAAAGAATTGGTCGCTCGACAGATAGACCACGTCCGTGCTTTTGCAACGTTGGAAATGGTCAATCAAGACACCCCACTACATCCACGGACTTGCGGGAACCCCGTATTGAGGTCATCGGTGGTGCCGGAACGGAGAAGGCGGAGTTCGTGAATACAGCCGACGAGGTCGATACCGACGGCGAGTGCGCCGATGGAGAGCAACAGCCCTGCGCCGACGAGTACGGAGTTGTGGATTTCGCCCATTGGCGGGGCGAAAAAGCCGCACATCATAAGCGTAAAACCCAGCATGAGGCAGACATAAAAACGCAGTTCTCTGCGGTTGTCCCGTTTGGTCTGTTCGGTCATAGTTCTACCTCCTTTTTCTTGCGTTCGGCAATCGGTTCGCACGAACTGCCCGCTACGCGGTCATTAAAGCGACCGATGCCTCCGCTCTCCCCGAATTCTTTTTTTTACATCGAAGCAAGGACAGGCTTTGTTGGCGAACTCGTAGTGCCCGTGAACTGTGGCATCGGGGTACTGCTGCAAAAGGGATTGGCATAAGCGGCGCAAGGCGTTTATTTGCGCAGGTGTGCGGGTGTCTTTTGGCGTCTTGCAATCTGCAGCAAGACCACCGATATAGCAGATACCGATACTGGTGGCATTATGCCCTTTGCAGTGTGCACCAATCTGCCCGACAGGTCTCCCCTGCTCCACCGTGCCGTCGAGACGGATGACATAGTGGTAGCCGATGCCACCATGGTCTTTATTCCAACGGTTGATGTCGGCAGCAGAGTCGTCGCGTCCTTCGGGTGTGGCGGAACAATGGATGATGATTTGGTTGATAGTGCGCATGAAAGATAGACCTCCCCAACCACTCCAAAGGAGGGGCTCGACGGTTGCTCTGTAAGTCCCTCCTTTGGAGTGGTTGGGGAGGTCGGGGTTAAGGTTTCGGTTGTCAGGCGATGGGGTCTCCTTTGGCATCGTAGTTGGCATTGAGGCGTGCGAAGACATAGCCGAAGAGCGTGCCGTAGGCAGTTTGCTTGCGGAAGTCGGCGAGGTACTTGGTATGGTCGGTGGGGTTGGCAAGGATGGTGCGGATAGCCGCAGAGACCTTGACAAAACGCGCTTTGGCGGCGATTTGCGCTTCGGTGGGTGCCTTGGTGAAGGGGTTGCAGATGCGCCCCGAGGAGGTGCGGTGGGTCTGCCGGTTGTAGCGGTAGTAGAAATCGCTGTGCATGCAGATTTTGCCGCTCATCGCCTTGGTGAGGTCGATAGGAAGGATTTTGGACATAAGTTTTTAGGTTCGCTTCGCTCACCGTAGGTGACTGCGTGTAAATGACTGCGTGTAAGTTGTTCGCGTTGCTCACGTAAGTTACTTTTACTGCTGCGCTTGTACGGTCGGGTGCAGGTTTTGCGCAGCAAAGAACATACACGGAGACCGACACAAAGTAAAAAAAACACCGTCTCCCGACAGGCTGAGCCTTTCGAAAGACGGTGCAAAGGTACGGCTGCTGCCCCGGACGGTAAGGACTTATGCAGGGATTGGCTGCTATTTGCGGAGATTTACTGCTTTTTGCGGACTTGAGGAAGGTACGGTTCCGTACAATGCACAATGCACAATGCACAATGCACAATGCACAATGCACAATGCCTTTTGTGGACGGACGGCTATCGCCGTATTGCCACTAATTAATCATAAAAAACGAAGAATGGTGTTCTTTTTATGAACGGACGCTGACGCGTATTACCGTAAATTGTTCATAAAACAAAGACGAGTGTGTGTTTGAAACAAATATGACCAAATATGAGCCAAATATATTTCAAATATAATTCAATATATGACCAAATATGAGCCGGATATAGTCATTATAAACGCTCTGCTATTGTTTGGATTGTTCGTGTTCTTGGATTTGGTAGATTTCTTTCTGCCGCTCAATCTCTTTGCGGAGTTCCTCCTCGGAGGGCAGATAGAGTTTGTATTTTGCCGCAAACAGTTGTTTGTTCTTCGCCAAAGTGGAGAAACGCGCCACATCTTCGTTGGTATCGGAACAAAGCACGATACCGATAGTGGGGTTGTCGTTCTCGCCCTTGCGATAGGTGTCGTACAGTTGGAGATACATATCCATCTGCCCCACATCTTGGTAGGAGATTTTGGTGGTTTTAAGGTCAACCAACACAAAGCACTTGAGAATATAGTTATAGAACACCAAGTCGATAAAATAATCGGCTTCGGCGGTACGGATATGTTGCTGCCGTGCCACAAAAGCATAGCCCTTGCCCAACTCCATTAGGAACTGCTGAATATTGCTGATAATGGCACTTTCCAACTCGGTTTCGGTAAAGGACGGGTTGGTGGACAGTCCCAAGAACTCGGCGACAATCGGATTCTTGATAAACTCCAACTTGTCGGCATCGTAAGCGGCGGTGAGTTGCTTCATCTCGGCGACGACGGGTTCTTTCTTTTGCGACAACAATAACCGCTCGTAGTACTGACTGCTGATGTTGCGCTCCAAAGTGCGGCTGCTCCATACCTGCGTGGCGGCTTCGCTGAGATACCAATTGCGGGCTGTCGGGTCAGTCACGCGCAACAGCGCACGGAAATGCGTCCAAGTAAGATTGTGAACGCGTGCGTTCACAATCTCGTAGTCGGGGAAGAATTGGTAGAACTGTGCGTAATAGTAGAGGTTCCGGCGTGAGTAGGTGGCACCGTATCTGCCTGTAAGGTGTTGCTCCAAAAGGGTCATCAGATACTGCCCGTAACGCTGCGCATGCTCCTTGCCCGTCAGCCCCTGCGCAACGATATGCTGCCCCAACAGCCAATGGTACGGACTATCGTTTGGTTGACGGCTTGATACGCTTCGCTCCTGCCTGACAGAACGATTTGCTCCGCCTTATCGACAAACAAGCGTTCTTCGGAGTTGAGAGGCGTTGCAGGTTGGGAAGGGAAATCCGATTTTTGAAGGTCTGCCATAGTGAGGGAGGGGGTTGCTTGTGCGTATTTGTGTTAGACTTGTTGCCGAGAATGGAATTTTACGGCAGCAAAGGTACGGATTTTCCGTGAAACAGGCAAGGCATAGATAAAAAAGCAGGAAAACCTTATGCGATTTTCCTGTTTTTCTTGATGTGTGTCTATGTGGTTAAGTCCCCTAAATCGGAACATAATTTACGGATTTGTTCAATGGCATTCCATTTATTGTCCATAACCGCTTTGATACGATTACTAATCTCCATCATCTTTTGCTTGTCATTATCAATAGGCAATTCCAATTCTTGCCATCTATCCGCTATATTAGGCAAAGTGGTTTCAATTAAGATTTTATTGGAAGCCTGCAGTTGTGTAAGCCTATGCGATAGCAGGTAGAGTAAGTAATAGGGCGTTATTCCGTATTTGTTGTTAGGGGTAACACGCAAAATCAATATCTCACGAGTGTATAAAGCCTCAATGTCAAAAGGCGATACCATTGCCACGCTCCCGATGCGGTAACTTCCTCGTCGTACATAGGCAATATCTTCTACTTGTAAATCTTTCTTCCCTGTTTGCTTGAGTGCTTGGTACACTTCTTTGGGTATTTTAGAGGTCGGGTCTTTATAAATCTCCCAATTCACAATATCTTTCACACGAATATAAGGGATTTCTCCTTTCCCTTTTGTCTCTGCTTCCGGAGAACCGTGTCCGTCAAAATAGGAAATGACTCCCTCGTCTATTAGTTTACGGAGGGACACTAATGTGAGATTTTGAGACTCGGCAATCGTTTTTATTTCATTCAATCGATTTTGCCAATAGTAGCGCGGAACCAAAATTCCTTTCGCAAGAACTTGCTCTGCCGGTACTCGGAAACAGTATTTCGAGAAGTTGTCGGTTTGAATTTCTTCCAAAATAAGCGGAATGTCGTCCCATATCTGTTTCTTATCGATAGCATTGGTGGCATTATCCCATCGATACATCTCCTTTCCTTGATGGTCATGTCCCATTTGTTCGGCTGCCGCCATATTGATATAGGGTTGCTGTTTCTTTCCTTTCTCGAGAATAACAACAATGCATTTGGCGTTATTATGCGGTCGGAATGTATTATGCGGCAAATCGATAAGCCATACTATATTGTTGTTAGCGGTAAGATAATTGAGTATATACTTGGTGCGTGGTGCATGGAAATATGTTTCGGGCATAATCAAACCCAATCTGCCTCCGTCCCGAAGGAGTTTCAAACAGCGTTCTACATAAATGATTTGTATATTTTCCTCTTTTTTCAAAGAGGACTGCATTTCAAATCCGGTGTCCGTATTTTTCCAATTATGTGCAAGGTCGTACTGCCCGAGTTTGTCCTCGCCGGCAACCTTGATATCTTTGCCAAATGGCGGATTGGCTAACAGCACATCAAACCGATTCATTCCGACGGATTGTTGTGTCGGTATAGCCCAATCGGTCGGTTTTGCCAATGCATCTTCGCAGAATATACCACTCTTACCATCTCCCAAAATAGCCATATAGGCTTTTGTCACTTTGGCAAGAAAAGCATCTTTTTCTATTCCGCGTATAGATTTGATGGCACAACTTTTTTGTTCTTCAATTAAGGAAGATGTACCCCAATGATATTTCTTGTCCTGTTCTGCCAATACATTCCACATATATTTCATACTTTCGATGAGGAATCCGCCGGAACCGCATGCGGGGTCTATGAGTATTTCATTGGGTTGCGGCTTCACTATTTCAACAATCAATCGGACTATATTGCGAGGGGTGAAAAATTGTCCCAAACTGCCCTTGAGCGTATATTGGATAAAAGTTTCAAAGGCGTCTGCAATGACATCTCTCTCTGCGTCAATAAGACAATAATTTTGCAATTCGCCCACCACATATACCAAACTATCGCTATCTAATGAAATCTTGTCGGCGATTTCAATAACTTCGGAATATTTGGTTTTGACTTTTATAAACAGTTCGTCAATGCGTTGCTGAATAAGTCGGGTATCTTCGTCAATACCGACCCTGAAAGAAACCGGTTCATTCGGCGCAGTAAAACGCTCATCGTAAATTTTACAAAATATGATATTAATGATTTGCTGTGCTATTGTTTGGTCCATGGTGGTACCGACAGCATTGCCTGCGAGGTAACAACGAATAGAATTGAAAATTATCTTGAGGTTATGCGTCGGTTGCAAATCACGCCGTAAAAACCTCCCCATATCTTCCAATCGTTGTCCGTATCGGGGAATGTTTGGAATCGTGTCAAATAGCACTTTCCCGTTGCGTTCTATCTTTTTCAAGAAAATGCGCTCCTTGCCGTTAAACCAGACTCCAAGCGTTGCACGACTAAGTCTCAAATAGTCCTGCAACTGCGTTTGTCCGTCTTTCCGCGTCTTCTTTTTACACTCCACGATAATGTATTCATCGTCTTCGATGTGTTGCTCGGCGGAGAATACAATAATATCCACAGGATATGTTTTCGATGTATCGGACGGCGAGGCTTTGACACGATATTGCGGGCGTGTTTGGATAAAATGTTTGGGATATCCGTAATCTTCTACCAGTTGTTTGGCAAAGACTTGTACTGCGTCAAGTTCTTCGGGTGTCGCTTTGACCTGCGTTCCCGATATATAATCGGTAATATACCCGTCCTTATTGTTCTGTTCCATACTCGTTTTGAAATAAGTTGCAATGAATGATACGGGCTTGCGCTTATCTCAAAACAAAAGAGCGAGAGAATTTCGCTATACTTATTTTCACGGAGGTTCTGGAATACCTGTCAATAATAAGCACGAAATGCCCACGCTCAAGAGCGTGAACTCCATACGCTTATTCTCATTGACTTAAATTTTCCAGATTTCCGTGAAGAGAATAAGAGCCTAAAGCCCAAGATTAGATTATTTTGCTGCTATGTTACACTATGTCATAAACTGTCTCTATTTTTTTCGATAACGGGTGCAAAGATACTGATTTTTCTTGACACAAGCAAATAAAACTATATATATTGATGATTTACAGTGCTTTCGCTGTCAGACGGGAATATCAGTCGGGGAGGTCGATGGCATACTTGGCGGCGAGGTATGCAACCACTTGGGGCGGGAAAAGTTTGGTGTGAGGCGTAATGCCTTGGGACTGAAGATAGGCTGTATCGGACTGCAGCCAACGGCGAAAAGTATCAAGACTCACGCCGGCATAATAAGCAAGTTGCGACTTGGTGTAGGACTTCATAGTTAGTTTCACGTTAGAGGGTAAAATTCTCCATTAATGACCACTTAAAGGTCATCA
>CAVHKB010000029.1:0-16054 GCA_963636305.1 Prevotella sp. P5-108 | reverse complement strand
GGTTCCCCTCTAAACCCTGTAACCCCCTCAATGTATTATTGTATCTGTGCCATATCTTGTATATTAATTGTTAATTGTTAATTGTTAATTTCCCCCTCATTTCCCCCTCCTTTCCCCCAACCACCCTCATTTTACATTCTTCCCTCGCTCCTCATTCCAAAAAAATCACTTCAAAACACCCTCATAACTCGCACATAATCAACACGATACCCTTGCGGGGGGGGGGGTAATTTTACAAAATAATTGCAAAATTATTTGTTATATTACGATAAACTTTATACCTTTGCATCATTATAATACTTAACAACTTTGAGGATTTTGCAGAGGAGATTTTATTCTACATTTGCCTAAGGCAATAATGAATAAATCCCCAATACCTATTTCATATCCTCTTATGGTGATTGTGACAACTAAACCTGAACGAACATAACACAATCCCGCAATGTGGTAATGACCATAATGACTTGTTGTAAACGACATATTATTCTCTCGTTGCTGTGCGCTCTACACACAATAACTTGTTTCGCGCAAACTGCAAACTCCAACGATTCTGTCAATCGTCTTGCGGATAACTTTGTCAAAACATCTCTCATGGTCGCTGCTCCCGGCGACGAGATCTATTCCTTGTGGGGACACGCCTGCTTCCGTATGCAATGCCCCACCTATCAACTCGACTATTGTTTTTCTTATGTCAACGAACCTGTGTCGTCCAATCTGTGGCGCTTCCTCAAAAATGACCTCAAAATGGCTATGCTTGCCATTCCTACACAGGAATACCTGCAAACCTATGCCGACCATCATCGCGGCGTCATCGAATACCCCATGAACCTGCCTCCTGCCGTCAAACAACAACTATGGAAAATACTCGACCAACACCTCTCGGAAGGGATGCTCAATTGGGACTATGCCCATCATGGATGCGCACTCTCTTGTGTGCAAATACTCCATCAGGCATTAGATACCATACCCATCGTCTATGCGCCTTTCTCTGAGGAATTTCAACATAATACCATACGGGAGTTGACCTATAATTATGCCCTGCACGGGTGGAACAGTTTCGTATTGATGACACTCGAAGGAGGAGATGTGGATAAACAATATCCGCCCGAAGACAAACTTTTGGTTCCTACTGACCTCGTCAACGCCTGGTCGCAGGCGCAAGTAGCAGGCAGGCAACTGTTGGACAACGGAATACAACTGCTGCCCGATACGCCTCGCAAACCATTCCCTGTGTCGCCCCTGATAGTCGTATTGTTCCTGTTATTCCTTTCCGTACTGAACCTGTTCCTCCATATATCCTGGATCGATTGGCTGTCGCTCGCTCTGCAAACCGTCACCGGTATTGCCGTAACCTATTTTGCACTCTTCTCCACACTGCCGGCATCCGGTTGGAATTGGTTAATCCTGCCTTTTAACCCTCTGCCTGCTCTGTTCTGGCATTGGCGTAAATACTGGGCTAACCCCTACGCCGTCCTATTGTGCTTGTGGTGTATTGCAATGCTCCTACTGCCGCACAGGCTTGTATCTGCAGAACACATACTCTGGGTAATATCATTCATACTCGTTCTGCTCAAACCTGCCATACAGAGACATATCCTACAACACGCCAAAACCAACCAAACCGCTGACACCGTCAACGAACAAACAGATTAGATGAATAGTCAACGCAACATAGTATTCTTCCTTACGCTACTCGCTGTCGTAGTGGCTACTATGTGCTATTGTCTGTCAACCGACAAGCAAACCGACAATCTGTCTGTCTGGTTGCCTAAACAACGCTCATACACTCCCTCTGTGGAGAATACAACCATATATGCCAACTACTCAACCAACTATTTGGGCATATCTCAGCAACACAGGATATCGCGAGAAGCGATGCAGTCACCTCAAAGGAGTTATACTCCTCATTCTCTTTATCAACATAGTTCGGCGATGACTGCTTCATCCTGTGTTGCTGTTCCTTTGCAACCATCCATTGTCAACCATACAACCAACTACCGACCCTCTTCCGTGTCCGAACCTGCAGCAAACCTCCTGCTGCCCTCCCTCCCGCGTCGCAACATCGTCGCTGCTGCTAATGCCCCTGCATCCTACAAAGGTATTGCTTCCACCGCACAAGAAACCGACGCCGTCGTACGATGCGTCCCTGTTATAGGCGGAAGCACAGAGTCTGTATGGCAGCAATGGCTCGACGAGTATAATGCAACGGGAGCAACAGATATGTCGGGCTTGGAAGCATGGTGGTATGGAAAATATGGCGACGGATATACACCCGACATCTATACTGACTTCGCCAAATGGGCAGTACCACTCAACGATAGTTTGGACTTTTGTCTGCTCTTGTTGCTGGCTTATCTCGTCGTCAAACAAACAAGAAACAAAACAACAACACACCTGCACCGCAGGAAGAACATACCGTCATATAACCAATCGCAGCACAACGATGTGCTTGACGGTCATTATCAAACCACTACCTGAAATGCTATGAAACAAAAACTGTATCATATACTCACCAAACGCCTGCCCATTGCTCTGCTATGGGTGTGCGCTGTCGTGTTCGTGCCGCAGGCAAAGGCAACAGATTACGCCATAACACCTACTGGCATCTACCCTTCACAGTATGCCGCATTAGAAACATTGTTGCCGTCTGACATCCGCGCAACAATCTACAACAACGGGCAAATGACGGTCGACCGCTTGTTCATATCTGTTCAACTGGATCAAACAATGGCTGCGGCACTTGGACTCACTGCCGGCGTACCCTATATGTTCGTCTTCGATGCCAACACCAATCTTTCAATCGATGATACTCGAGGAAGAGAACAATGGTATATATTCCGTGGTGCTTTCTCCTTGCAGTCACGGACTATCTACTCAAGTGGCTGGCTCGCTTCAGACAGAACCTATTACTATTCCTCAAAGAACTATGCTGGCGGCGTTGCAGCATTCGGATTGCCTTTTATTTCGCCCGCTGGTCTATACCCCGCCAATGTATCATCGCTCCTCACACCCAAACTGCCCGATGATTATTTGACCGACCTGTATCTCTCAACCAAAGGTACAATGGACTTTCTCTATGCCTCCATGCGTTTTACTTCCATCGAAGCCTATTACTTTAGGCAGATGGGCTTCTCGCTGCCTGCTGATAAGGACATAATATTCTCCTTCAGTAAAGTAGCCTGCTCCGATGGAAACGACTACTATGTCCCTACCTCCTTCCAACAAGCATCGGTCTCTAACTTTATCCTGAACAATATCAACAACCGCAAACTATGGTTCACAGGCTCTGTAGAAAACGCCTATGCAGGCGACACAACCACAAGCGAAGGCTTCTTCTATCTTAAGGGTACCGACTGTCAAAAGGTCGATGTCTATCTCCACGACTATCAAGTCAAGTCCGTCCAATCAAAAACACTCAAAGACCTTACCCTCAATTCATTTCTGACAGGTTGTCCCAAAGGCATGGCTGCTCCTTTTGCCATCGGTACAAGTGGCGTACAGACAGATGGGAATATCTTCACAGTCAACTTCCATATCAAAGGCGACAACATTCTAACTGGCGGTGCAACATCTGTCAACACCTCTACTAACCCTATCTATAAAATACTGGCAGAGATAGTATCCATGACGGCCGCACCTGTCGCAGTCCGACCAATAGGCACATCTGCAGAAGAGGTCGAGTATCGTTCTTGCTGCCTCAATTTTGACGACCGTTTCCCTGCTTCGTCAGGCACACAGGCAACCAACGGCAAACTGTCGTTGCCCGTTGCTGTCAACCGCGATGCACCTTCCATCGACTTGGGTACCCGCTTCGGGCGTTGCACCTTCAATGGAGGACAATACCACCTCACAACGGCAGGCAACAACAATATGTTCTATGTCTCTTCTATGGCTGTTTGCTATCGCTTGTTCGAAATGAATGGGACAAAGAACTATGGAGTGGGTACATCTGCTGCAACTCCAGAAAATAACACGGGTGGATATCCTACCGTGCAAATACTTAATGGCACTTTCTCTACCTACTCTGCCGAAGAATTCAAAGATGTAGTAGATGTCGTAGCACATGGTTGGTACAAAGACTACACCGACTTACGCCTTCCAATCAAAACCCGTATAGACGGCGGCACATTTAATAACTGCCAAGTATATGCTTGCGATGCTTCTGCAGAGCAAGGTAAAGCACCCGTCAATACCGCTAAACAGGTGCTGTGCCGTACAACGAAAGAGGTGGCTGCACCCGACGCACAAGGATTGGCTGAACTTGATTTGTCAACCGATTATCCCGACTATGGTACTGCTTCCCTCACCCCTGTATCCAACAATGGCAAATACTATGTCTATCCTTATCTACCGGGCGATTGTGCAGAGCGGACAGATACCTATACACACAACTATGTAAGCGTCATACCTCTTATGGGGGCGAGTGGACTACTCACAATGGGTGGAGATGTCACGGTGGAAAGCAAAGAACCCGATGGTACACCGCGTAAGAACGCTTTCTTCTTCTATACGCGCCTCAACCAATATACCAAAGACAACGCATCTGTCACATTGGCGGGATTAACTCCAACTGTCAGTTCGGCTATGTCAATGGCAGCAACACCCGTACACGAGTTCTCAGAGGTGCAAAATACAAATGATTATACTATTGCACACGGACTATACACGATGCTTTCATTCAACTCCAACCAATGGTACACTATTTGCCCTCCTTACGATGTGCATAATATCTATGTAGTGGAAACATTACCCGACGACAGTCTCTCTGCTTATGGACTGACTGCGGCTGATAAAGGTACCGATAAGTTCTTTAAGATGCAAGGAAAAGCCGATGGCGTACTTGCACAGGGCATTGTTACTTCGCTCTTGCCTGACATATTGTCAGGCAAAGGTTCGGGCGTCTATATGGATTTGGTGGAGATATGCCAAAAGACACTCAAACTGACGCCTATACCTCTTACGCACTACAATCCGGATATTAATGGGCATTCTGCTGCCGACGCTAACTACTACCTCTACGAACAAATCGAAGATGAGGGAAATGAATTGGACTATCCGATGTGGAAAGTGGAAAACGATATCAACGATTATAGCAGGAAATGGCAATATGTCACGCCTGTTGCTTCTGAATCCGACTATACCGACAAAGACGGCAATACTCGCCCTGCAACAGACATCATCATGCAAAAAGGCAAGAACTACTCACTGTTCTTACCGGCAGGTTCCGATAAGTATTGGACTGGCAAGTACCTTATATTCGAAGGCTATGGTCCTCAAACACTCGCAGGTAAAACTGCTATAAAAGACTTTATCACTTCAAAATCGGGCTTCTTTGATACAGAATGGATGGAAAAACCCGACAGCGTAATGTATATGCAAGGCAATTCAACATTCGCCAACGATACCACAACCGATGAAACAGGTCGCGTGTATGTACCAAGCACAGCAAGCAAAACACACAACTTTGTACGACAAAACATCGGATATATTGTTAAGCCTTGGGAAACAATGTTGGTAATGAGTCCGACAAACACTGCGAAATACTCTTCTCTATCGGCATTCAGTGCATCTATCCAACACGCACCTGTTGCCCGCGATACATCATTGCCTACTGTACAATGTAATTCCCTGCTTGCAGTCAACCACAATGGTATTCTCGTGCAGGCATCCGTGTCGCAGACAGTAAGCGTCTATTCTGTAGATGGAATGTTACTATGGAAAGGCAACATTGCACAAGACCAGACTGTACAAATTTCCGTCCCTGCAGGTGTCTACATCGTGCAAGGCACATACCAAACAATAAAATTGATAGTAACAACAAAATAAAGGATACGAATATGAAAAGATTGACATTCATACTATTGACACTCATTGCAGCCGTCACACTCCGTGCAGAAATAGGCGAAAGTTGCGAGAATGCCATTCCTGTAGATGTCGAATACTCTGGGTCATTCGCAGCAGGAGAGTACTGGTTTACTGCCAATACCGATGCATTGCCGCTCACTATCTATTACTATCCCGAAGATACAACCGCCGATGCACCCGAGATATGGATAGATCTCACCTGCACTCCGGGTGTATACAGCGATTCTTTGGTGGCTAAAATGTTGCAGGTAGCCGACCAATACAACTTGTCATTTCCAATGCGCGAAATACCTGACAAACAGTACGACGAGAACGGGCAACTCTATTACATCATCGTTTACGACCGCAACTATCGTGATATGCTCTATAACCAAGGCGTCACCTATTCTATTCCCGCTTATGTACGACTTGTCAACCCTACACAAGCATCTGTCGACATTGTTTCTACCTCGGTAAATGCACGATGCCGCGACTATGTTAATACGCTCGGACTCAACACCTCCCTTCGTGTACTCCCGGCCGATTCAGTCTATGTACACCTTTGGCCCTTGGGCGAATGGATCAAAAAGACCTATCGTATAACCTGGAATGGAGGAACTATGGCTCTTGTAGATGGCAAAGATTGTCAACTCACCCACTATAGTAGGGTCTATCGGCAATACGATATGCCCGACGATACGATAACCGTTCGTCCTCGCCTCACATCCCAATGGATTAACGACATCTACCAAACCGAATTCTATGTACGCCTCTATCCGCAGACCGAAGGGGTACTGAAGATAGAAGAGTTTCAGGAAATCAGTCGTCTGTTAGAGGTTATTATTGGCGGCGTCCCTGCGGCTATCGACCACGATGCACTTACCATCACTGCAGTATTGCCCGCTGGAACAAAAAAGGCGGCTATTATGAAAGCAGTAAAAGCAGCAGACATACGCTACGAAGCCTACAACGGAGAAACACCTCGATTCAATAACACGGCGACCATTCTGTATTTTGGCGATAAAGAATACTCCGTCCTTACTTCGGCTGCCCCTGAACAAGGTAGCGTCGATGCCACACTCAAGAGTATTACAATCGACGGTGAACCTTTGGAGAACTTCCTGTCTGCCACGCTCAACTATACCGATGTAGAGGTAACATCCACCTCCCCTGTAGTAGCAGCGGAAGCAACAAACACAACCTCTTCTAATGTATCCATTACTCAGGTTTCGTCCGTTCCAGGTACTGCCACCATCGTAGTTACGGCTGAAGCAGGCAATACGCAGACCTATACGATCCACTTCATTGCAGGACGCAGCAAAGATACTTCGCTCTCCTCATTCACTGTCGATGGCAAACCGTTCACCCTTGTCGCAGGAGAAACAAGTTATCGTACAACCGTCTCCAAACTACCCAAGGTGAATGCTACTCCCTCCGACCCTGCAGCAACCGTCTTCATTGAACAACCCAAAGGTGTTCCTGGTTTCGCACAAGTACGCGTCACCGCCGAAGCAGGCAACATAACAAACTATACCTTCTATTTTGTTATGGACCCCCGCTTTGAACCGTGTCTTGCAGAAACTCCGACGCTTGCACTCAACACCCCTGTAGCACTCTCAACCGCCCAACCCGACGCAGTCTATAATATACCCATCAAAGATTGGACCGACCAGCATATTCGTTTCTCTTTCGATGGGAATACCGACCTTCAGGTCTATATAGGTACATCTTGTTTCTTCGACCCTCTCAACCCCGATGAAACATTGCTTGACAGTTTCTGTGTGGCAGTACCTAAAGGCGAGGACACACGGCATTTCGATTTCCTGCCTACTGTCCTCAAAGACCTGTCGCACCGTTCTTTAGACGGCACACTCTATCTGCGCTTCCGTATATTGGGCGACGGCAATCTTACTTTGACCGACTGGACTGAGACCTGTCTTACTCAAAGCAATCTCTTGGATATACCCTCCACTCATTCTATTGCCGTCGATTCTCGCGCCAAGTATAAAATATACCTGCCCGATTGGAACAATAAAAACATACAAATAAAGTGGCAAGGTACTTCCAACGCTACCATGTTTGTGGCAGATGACTGCAATTTCTATCTCACTGCCGACAATATACATGTCTTGCAGCCCTCTCCGTTCTACCTCGCAGCAGGCGAAGACTCGCTCACTGTCTCCCCCGATGTAACGGCTCTGTGGAACTATTCAGCCGACAACAACTTCGTCTATGTCCGCTTTATCAACAATATGCAGGGTACTCTCTCTATAACCGACTTGAGTCCGCATAGCGACGAAACGGCACTGACCAACGCTAACCACGGCAACTGGTATTGTTATCGTCAAAACGGACTATGGCAAGTCCTTGCACAACAAACAATGCCACTGACCATCTACACTGTCACTGGCGCACTTGTCGAAACGCTTTCCCTTCAGGCAGGCATACCCCTTACGCTCTCTTTGCCGCAAGGCGTGTATCTGCTTAAGACCTCCGAGGGAGTGAAGAAACTGATCTACTGATATGCGTAATATCGCCTGCATATTATCGTTGTTGCTTGTCTTTGCAGGACATGTAGCGGCTTCGTGTCTTTTCCCGAAAGACTGTGCCGAACTTAGTAGGTGCCTCAATGCGCCCTACTATTATTGCGACTGCAAGAACAACTCTGTTGCCTTTGCCTATGGCATCGACACTGTCTTGAACGATACTACCTGGTATTCGGCAAAATTCAACGACTTGCAGGACGGACTTACTGCCTATTGGTTCTCCAACGGCTCTGTACAAATAGATATATTCCCGCTTTGCATTTCCGATACGGCACTCATGTCCACCACCATAGGCAAGAATCGTGCATATAATGTAACCTCCGACTATATCTCCGAGAAACTGCAGGCTATCAGTGGCACGCTGCCCGAAACCCTCAAGAATATGGAAGTCCATATACGCGTTGTGCCTCAACAAGGAGTGTCCGGACGGGTGGTATTGACCTCTTACAACAATGGCTATCACTCCACTTGTAGCCGTCCTCTCCCCGTCTACTGTGACATGGCGTATGTGTTGAGCAATCCCGATAATGTTTATCAACTCACCTATACAACTGCGCCTTCCGATATAGCAGTCCAATGGATTCAAACCGACAGTCAACCGGTCAATATCGAGTTGGCTGTAGGCTCCTGCATGGCACCTGCTTTTGCAACAGCGCAACTGACCGACTCTTCTCATGTCTGGCTGCCGCAACGCTCTGTCCTGCTCGACGCTTATAACCAAAATAAACCTCTGTTCTTCCGTTTCTTCACCAACGCCGTAGGACGGGTATGGTTCGTTTCGCCTGTCATGCAATATACATACCGAGTCGATACTACCCTCTGTCAGGGAGTCCCTTTGCAGTTATCCGACACGGCTCTCACACAGACAACGGTTTATACCGACACCTCCTACATCTCCCGTACCGACTCCCTGTTGCTCACTACCTATAACCTGACCGTCACCCCTCCGTCAGTCAACTACGATACTATGTCCGTCGAGTCTTCCGCTTTCCCGTTCCTCTACAAAGGGCAGGGAGTGGTCAACCGATACGGTACATTCACCTATCTGATTCATAACGACGGTGCTTGCGACCGACGCATACAACTCACAGTCAAACCTGTCGAGATATCAACAGCGTCCGACGAGCCTCTTTCCCTCATCCATATCTGCCCTACAGTCGCCGCTGTCGGACAGGATATCACGCTCTCCCTCCCCAATAAGGCACTGCTGTGTATCTACGACCTCGTGGGGAACCTGGTCCTTACTCAAGGCTACGAACCAGGAATACACACGCTTCAACTCAACAGGCAGGGTAACTATATATTCCGTCTTACCGCCTCCGACAAACAATACACCACCCGTATAGTGGTACAATAATGACAATAAACGAAATAAATAATCTACTAATACGTATATAACAATGAGAAAAATTGCTTCTTTCCTTTTGGCAATGTGTAGTGTAGCCCTCTCTGCTTTTGCAGGTTCGGGAACATCTTACACCGACCCCATCGATTTTGATTGGACAACAGGAAACGATTGTCCTGGAGGAGGAACCGCACTTTGGTATAAAGTTGACCTCTCTTCCATTCCGCAGGACAACGATGTACTGCTCTACCTGAACAACTTGTCCTATACCGTCACGGCAACGGTAACTGCCGAGCCGTATGTCAAGTTGGGGACTATCCAATCGCTCAGCGAACCGACCACCAAGCAGATTTCGCCGAACAAGAACTATGCAATGAGCCTGCCTAATTCAACCCTCAGGGCTTTGAATGTCAATGCAATCTATATCCTCTTGTCTTCCGACGAGCCGGTACGCTTCTCTGCCGAACCTGTCGAGCAGGGCGAGAAAGACCTCAACTGTCTTAACGCCCCGCTGTTCGACTATGCAGGCATAACGCAGTCCTCTTCAGAGGAGTGGTATCGTGTCAATCTCGATGCGGTACAGGCGGATAACACCAAAACATTGAAGATCACACTCCAGAACAAGTCCTCCCAAACGGCAGAGGTCAAAGCAGGTGTCAGTTTCGATTGCCCTTCCTCTGGATTGACGAACTACCAACATACACTTGCTGCAGGTGAAGCCAAAGAGACTGTACTCGACAGGGCATTCATCGACTTGGTGTCTTCCAACGAAGTCTATATCAAGGTAAACACCACGCAAACCCTCTTCCTCAAAGCCGATTTGGTGGACGCTACCGTTCAGCCGCCTACCGATGTGCCTGCTTCTGCCATCGATTTTGCATTGAACACCGAATATACCAACAACGGCGAGCAATGGTACAAGATCACAGTGGCTGACTTGCTGCAAGATAAGAAACTTGCAGAACTCACCCTTACGAACACTTCTTCCGCTACGGCTAACATCACCGCCGATGTGGCTGTGTCCAATCCTTATACCTCCCTCATCTCAAGGAGTTTAAGTCTGGGCAGCAACCAAATCCTGGTCAAGGAACTGGCTCGCAACTTGCTTAAGGAGATTGAGAACAACACTTATGTCTATGTTCGGCTCACCTCCTCGCAGCCTGTCACTTTCTCGGTTCGACTGAAGAACCGCACGGAAGGTAACGCCTGCCGTTCTGCCAAACTCTTCGACTGGAACTTAGGCGCAATGCAGAACGCCGAAACAACACTATGGTATGCTATTGGCATTGCCGATGCCAAGAGTGCGGCAAATGCCGACAAAGATATTATGCTGACCGTCGAGAACCTTGCCTCGTCCCAAGCAACGCTGCAAGCCTCTCTCGCTTTCGGGTGTCCCTGTTCGGCTACCACCGATGTCAGCCGCACAGTGGAGCCGTCCGGTGTTATCACCAAACGCCTTGAACGCTCACTCTATTCTAACCTCGGGACCGATACACTCTTCGTCAGTCTTGCCACCGACAAGAATATCCGTCTCTCGGCAACGCTGGTGCCGTCCGTCGCTGTTCCCAACGACTGTGCAACACCCGTCACCACTTTCGATTACGACAATGGTCACCACCAGCCCGCAGGAAAGAACTGGTACTATGTCGACCTCTCTCCAATATGGGCTATGCGCGATACTGTCCCCCAGATTGTTGTGGCAAACGAAGGTACAGGCATGGCAACCGTCAATGGCGAAATCGCTTTCGAGTGCCCGGGCACGAATGCAGGCACTCGTGTCATGAACATTGCCGCAGGAGAAGAGTTCTCTAAGGCAATCACACGCGACCTCTTGGAATCTCTTTCCAACCCCGAGTTGTATGTAGGCGTCGAAACCGACCAGCCCCTCCATATCTATGTCAACCTCCAGAAGGAGAACCAAGGGCTTTCCTGCCTCACAGGTGTCGACTTCAATTGGGATACGGGACACGAGCAGAAACCTTCCTCCACCGTGTGGTACAAGATAGCACTCTCTCAAATCAAACAGACTCCCTCTATGTCTGCCATGCTCGGCGTTGTCAACACAAACGCCAAACAGGGTAGCGCAACCGCCGACATCTACACCGATTGCAACAGCGAACCGATTGCTTCCTACACCATGTCGCTCGGTGCTTCCGAACGCAAGGAATTCAACCTCGAACGCTCCACCATACTGAGCCTCAAGCCCGACACCATCTTCCTCCGCCTCACCACCGAGCAGCAGGATAGTGTCTATGCAGCCACCTTCATCGACGGCTCTTTCACCCCAATCGAAGCCTGCAACGAAGCAACCGAACTGCTCTACAATACCGACATCTCGCAGTTCGCAGGCGAACATTGGTACAAATTGAGTGTCTATCAGTTGCAGAACTTCACCAGTGGCGATGCAACACTCTACATCAACAATAGTGCTGCCGCCAATACAATAAAGGCAGAAGCCGCTTTCGAGTGCCCTGTCACCTCAGCCATGACGACCCGTTCCATGAACTTCGACCCGCTCCAACACTTCAGCAGCGTGGTCTCGAGGGCGATGATCGATAATGTCGCAGGAGATACTGCCTATGTTCGAGTAACGGCTTCGGCTGACTTTACCTTCCGTGTCGAAATCTCCGACGAACGCGGACAAGTATGCTCTGCTCCTATCCTCTTCGACTGGGACAATGGCAACCTGCACCCCGCCGACAAAACGCTATGGTACAAAGTCGAACTCGACACACTGCGTAACAATGTCGACAAAGACTTCAAACTCAATATCGAGAACCTCGCCGACAACAATATCTCTGCATCAGCGAAACTCCATTTCGACTGCGACGATGAATCGCTTCTCTCCTATTCTTACGACTTCACACCAAACGAACTCAAGTCAAAGGTCATCGACCGTACTTTCATGGAACAGATGGGATGGCCTATCATGCTCATCAAGTTCTCCTCAACCGACGGCGACGCACACATCAGTGCCGAACTGGTTGACGCACAGCCCGACCAACGCGACACACTCATTGTCGATACCGTCACTTGCAAAGGCAACACCGAGTTCGAAATCGTTCAGACGCATACCCTCCATACTATCCTCACCGATACAACACTCGTCGATAGTCTGCGCTATACCTACAACGATGGCAACCTCACAATGTTGGGCGACTCCATACTTATCTACCACATCCGTGTCCGCCATACACCGCCTGCACAGTATCCTGCTGAGTTTATGGCTCTGCCTGTCACCGCCGGTAAAGCCATCGACATAACGGCGGCAGATGCTGCCGTGCGCAATGCCCTCAACAACTACTCCTGCTCGGCTCCCGATCCTGTTAGCGGACTCGACTCGCTCTATTCCACCGTCACCGACATCGTCTGGCAACAACAACTGACAGAGGGAGGACCTTTTGTGCCGTTGAAAACAACAACCCTCCTCGATACTCGCACGCAGACAGTCACTCTGCGCTATCGTTACCAGACCGAGTGTCAAGGTGGAAACACCAGTGTAGCACTGCAGATACCTGCAGCCGAACCGCTCCGTGAAACGCTCCTCATACAAGACACAGTCGATGCTGGCGACACCTTTACCAAACTCAACGGACAACCTGTCGTCATCAATGCCGATACCACGTTCGCCGACACCGTCTTCAATATCGTTCACGATGCCTATACTCTCAAAGACTCTGTCTATCAATACCAAGTCTTTGTCTATTCCCTCGTGGAGAATATCGTCCTCGACACCGTCTGCCTCGGCGATACCTATACTCCTCTCATCGGCGACCCGCAGGTAATCAACCGCGATACAACATGGACCGTCATCCGTACCGAGCAGGCCGAAAAGCAGAAATATACCTATAACATCGGTGTCTATACCGCTCCCGCAACCGACCAACTGCCTGGCGCAACCGACTTCACGCTACCAACGGCAATCTGTGGACAACCCGTCAATACGGCGGCGGCAACCGATGCCATTCGTGCGCTGCTCCTTGCACAGAAAGAAGCACATAACTTCACGGTCGCTATCAACCAAATATCTTGGGAAATGCTCGTAGGTGAAATATGGCAACCGCTCACCGACCTCTCGCCGATCGTACAGAACATGGACAATATCTCTGTCCGTTACCAACTCTTAACCGACTGTAACGACATCATCACGAGTCAGGCATTCACCTACGTCGTCGAAGCACCCACTGCCGACAATGTCACCGACTATGCCAATCTGCCTGCCGTAAGTAAGTACAACGGTTGGCTGCTCATGGTCAACCTCAACGCCATCAACGCCAAAGGCTGGTATCCTGCCGAACAGCAGGTACGCTGGTACCGTGTCGTAGGGCAGTTGGACAATGCCGCTAACGCCGAGAACGACGACCAGTTCCTCGCCACAGGCTACTACTTCACCAAAGGCGAACCGCTCAGTGGCGACTACTATGCAACCATCGACATCCCTGTAACCGACGACGATCCTTGCGGCGCATCACTGCGTACCGTCACCATCACTTGTGCCGAACAGAACGCATCGGCATCGCTCGCACCTTCGGTCGTCACACCAGGCGAAACCATACAAGTCGTCGGGCTGAATCCTTTGCAGAACTACACTGTCACTGTCTACAACCTGGCAGGGGTGCTGGTCGAGAACATCGTCTTCGATAGCACACAACCGCACACCCTCAAGGCACAGACAACGCCAGGCTACTACATGGTCAAGATACAGGGTTCTACCCAACAAACACTCAAGTACATCGTTAAATAAGGAGGACAAGATATGAAAACAACAATAAAACGACCCCTCGTCGGGACAATCAAGACACTCCTTCTTGGAGTAGCCGCTCTGTCATTCTCTCTCCCTGCTATGGCGCAAGAGAACGACGCCAACACCTGGCAAGTAGGCGACACTGTCATCATCAATCGGGAGCATACCACCTATCTCACTGGCGAGAAACTCTCTTCATGGGTTTACGACTATCGCCACATCATTCGTCAAGTGGGTGGCGTTCGCTTCCCGCAGGGTATATGGTTGCGAGACATCAACTCCTGGATAGCGCCCGAAGCACTCGAACCTGCCACCTACCGTGCACCGCACGCAGAGGAAAACTTGGCAAAGCCTGTCTTTCATGACGAGAAACCTGCTACCACGCAACCGCAAACGGCTCCCGTAGCCACCCCCGAGCCTGCTGCTCCTGTGGCAGAGGAAACTGAACCCCTTCCTGTTCAACCCGAACCCCTTCCCGTTCAGCAGGAACCTCTTCCTGCAGAGGAAACAGCCGCTACGCCCCACGACTCCCTCTTCCGCATGACTCCGCACCACCGCTTCTCCGTCGGCGTAAGGGGTGGCGTCGCCTCACTGATGCATCAGACCGATGTCATGGGCAAGTGGCGTCCCGGCTTCGATGGACTCCTCGACCTCCAATATGCCTACTACGCAGGCTGCAAAGAGGGGAAAAAGGTCAACTTGGGCTTCATCACGGGCGTTTCCGTAGGGTGGGCGCAATCGCCTCTACGGGCAGGTATCGACACCGCCTACACCGTCAGCACCTCCGACGGCAACATCGACTATACCGTCTCTGCACAACAAGTAAGCGAAAACGATGGGCAATTGCAACTCGAAATACCCGTCATGTTCTCACTGCTGACCGAGAAAGGACTCTTCTTCAATGTCGGACCTAAACTCGTACTTCCCGTCTACCGACACTATTCGCAGAAAATCACTGCGCCCGACATCAATGCCTACTTCCCCGAAGAAGGCGTCAATGTATCCAATGAGGTCATCACAGGACGCGTCACCGATAACCAACTCAACTCCAAAGGCAAGTGGAACGGTAGCAAACTCAACCTGATGCTCACCGCCGAACTTGGATACGAATGGCAACTACGCTGCGGCAACGCACTCGGACTGGGGGTCTATGCCAACTACTCCGTTTACGACCTCTACAAGAACGATACCTCCAACCGTAGCCTTATCAATGTCACGCCTCCCTCGTCCGATGCTCCTGCCTTGGTCAACATACTCTCTGCCACCGACACCTATACCCGTGGACTTGGCTACTTCGATTGCGGCGTCAAACTCATCTACCACTTCTCCTTCCCTAAATAACACCCCCACCATAAGGAGTTCAATTGATTGATATAAGGAACTGAAGTGAATAAGGTCAAGAGATAAATTGATTGATGTATAACAATAAAAACATATTAAATCCCTTTGTATGCGCTTATGATAACCGTAGAGCCATAGCGTGCTATGGCTCTCAATCAGGCAATGAGGTTGTCCGCAACGCTTATGCCCACCGTAGAGCCATAGCGTGCTATGGCTCTCAACTCCCCTTCGCAG
>CAVHKB010000028.1:0-16358 GCA_963636305.1 Prevotella sp. P5-108 | reverse complement strand
GCGAAGGGGAGTTGAGAGCCATAGCACGCTATGGCTCTACAGTGGGCATAAGCGTACGGTGAGGGGATGAATGGATTGGCTTGGCGGAGGGGAGTTTCTGGCTTGGCGGATGGGAGGCAGAGTGTTGGAGTAGGGGAGGCGGAGGGGAGATGATTGGCATATAATTTGTTACAGAAATGGTAGTTAAACGATAAATGTTTTTAATATGAAAGAACTATTCAAGCCTTTGATTATTGGCATCAGTGTAGTAGTGTCCGTCGTTATTATTGTTACTGCAATAGGCGGATGGGTTCGGTCAGCGGGAACTGTTTCCGTTACAGGCTTAGGTGAAACGACTTTCACCTCGGACCAGATTGTGTGGCGAGGTCGGATATTGGTAGAGAATACGGACCAGTTGCGTGGTTATCAGCAGATAGAATCGAATCAGAAAGCCGTGATGGATTATCTTGCTTCGCAGGGCATCAAGGAGTCGGAGGTGACTTTTTCGTTTGTGAATGTAGATAAGGATTACGAAAGTATCTACTCGAACGGTAACTATGCAGGTTCTCGTTTTACAGGGTATTCGTTGAGTCAGAGTTTTACAATCACCTCGTCGGAAGTGGACAATGTAGAGCGAATCTCTCGTGAAATATCGTCGCTTATAGCCAAAGGCATCAACATAGAGTCGTACACGCCAGAGTATTACTACACGGCATTGAACGACCTAAAGATTGATTTGATAGAGAAGGCATCGCGCGATGCTTATCTCCGCGCGGAGAAAGTAGCGACGAATGCGGGTGCCAAGTTGGGCAAAGCGAACTCGGCTACATTGGGTGTGTTCCAGATTACTTCAGCCACAGGCGAAGAGGAGTACTCCTACGGAGGGACTTTCAACACAAGTAGCCGAGAGAAAAAGGCTCGTATAACCGTCCGTATGGTATATCGTTTGAAATGACAGTATCACGGCGTCAGAAAGCAAAGAGATTGGCATGAAGTTGTGCCAATCTCTTTTTTATTGCCCAGTGGACTTATTCCGTACAATTTTGGCAGATGGTTATTTGTTTTCGTGCGTGTAGTACCTGTTTGCGATATTGCTGTGCCGAAGGTCCGAACCAGATTTCCTGTAGAGAGTTGCGTGTTATATTGCCCCAGATATGGTCTTTGTTCTTATCGAAACAGCAGGGCAGTACATTTCCTTCGGCATCAATTACGCAGCCGCTCCAGAGGCGGAAGCAACGGTTTCTGCTTTTCTTGCGGAGGACATATTGCCCATTGTTGTCTTTCTTATAACGGGAGAAGCGCAGGTTGGTGGGCATGAGAGGGTGACCGTTGGTAAAGTCGTACAACTGGGCAGTTTTGAGGGATAGCCGGTCTGCGCCGAGCCTCTTGTACTGTTGTCGGAGTGTATGCCATTCCGTTTCGTTGCTCCTTAGACGAAGACACTGCAACTCAACGACTATAGTGGAGTGTTGTTCGGTTTTCTCGTTGTGGAGGTATTGCAAGGCTTGCAACGCCCTTTGAAGACTGCCACCGACCCGATAGGCGTTGTAAGAGGCTTGTGTGAGTCCGTCGATGGAGATGATAATGCGGTCCAAGCCAGCAGATACCAATTGCTTAGCCATGTCGGCGTTGAGAATCTGCCCGTTGGTAGAGAGCAGTGTGTAGAGGTGATAGTCTTTGGCAAGATGAATCATCGCAGGCAGTGCCTTGTTCAATAGGGGTTCTCCTTGAAAATAGAAGATGACGGTATGTAGCGTCTTGGCGTTGGTCTGCAGGAAAGCATCGAACTGCTCCATAGAGAAAAGGTGGTGCTGATGTTCTTCGTGGCTCATTCCTACGGGACATTCGGGACAATGCAACATACACCAGTCGGCAGGTTCAACCGAGACGAAGGTAGGCAGATGGGTGATGCGCAGAATGCCTACGCAACTGAGTAGATAGTTGCATAGGCATCGGCACAGATTCAAAAGGCGGGTCAAAGTGAGTCCCTGCCAATAAGCATGCACGGTATCGGTCAGCCACGACATAGAAGGTCGGTGAGAGGCTACTCGGCGACAGGTTGGAGGGGTATCTTGTTAATCCTTCTCTCGTGACGACCTCCTTGAAAATCAGTGTGGAAGAAAGTATCCACAATTGCCAATGCTTTCTCTTTGGTTACGAAGTTGGCAGGCAGTGCAAGCACATTGGCATTGTTGTGTTGTCGTGCCAGTTCCGCCAAGGGGACATCCCAGCATAGTGCAGCACGGATACCCTGATGTTTGTTGGCGGTCATGCATATCCCATTGCCAGTACTGCAGATGGTAATGCCGAAGTCGTAGTCCCCTTTCTCTACTGCTTGTGCAAGCGGGTGCGCATAGTCGGGGTAGTCGCAACTATCGGTCGAGAAACAACCAAAGTCGTGCGTTGCAGCGTTGTTGTCCTGTAGATGTTTGATTATTTCCTGCTTCAGGTTATAGCCTGCATGGTCGCTTGCGAGTGCGATGTGTAGTTGGTTGAGCGGTTTCATTGTCTTGTTGTTATGAGGTTCGGAGTAAGTTTTAATCGTTGTGAGCCAATCGTCGCAGCAACTTGAGTTTTTGCCGTCGTGAAGATTGTTGCCAGTCGTTAGGGGTCATCTGTAGCAGTGCAGGGCTGGTCTTAAGTTCCCAGTGGCTGGTTTCTTCGAGGTTGGCATTGAACGGGCATATCCGTTGACAGGTGTCGCACCCATAGAGGTGTTTGCTTGCTATTTGTGCGTATTGTTGTTCCAACGGTTCTTTTCGCTCGATAGTAAGGTATGACAGGCATTTGCGCGCGTCGAAGACAGGTGTCCGCAAAGCACCAGTAGGGCAGTGGTTGACACATAGGTTGCAATTGCCACACTGCTCGTCAAGTGGCTGGGAGTAGGGTGTGATTTCTTCGTTAAGCAGCAGAATGCCGATATGTACGAAAGACCCTAATCGGGGGTGGATAAGCAGATGGTTCTTCCCAATCCAGCCCAAGCCAGCCCGTTGCGCCCAGCGGCGTTCGAAGATAGGAGCCGAGTCGCAGAAAGTATGTTGCTTGTCGCTGATGGCAAGTGTGTTGTTGGTTTCTGCCTGTAACAACTGTTCCAAACGCTGCAGGTGTTTCTGCATCACCTCGTGGTAGTCGCACTGACTCTGCCCTGACAAGGCTATGTAGGGAACACCTTCGGGCAACGAGGTTGTTTTGTAGTAGTTGAGAAGCACCACCACCACACTGCGCGTCCCCTCCAACAACAGTCGCGGGTCGGTACGCTTGTCCTGATTACGCTCCATGTATTGCATACTGCCATTGTAACCTCGGCTCAACCATTGTTGCAGATAGGCATCATCTTGAGGCAAGTATTCTGCTTTGGCGGCACCTGCTGCATCAAAGCCTGCTTGTTCGGCACAGTGTTGCAATACCTCTAATGTAAGCATTCTTCGATATGCTTGGGCAATTGGTCAAACGAGATATTCCTACCGACGACCTCGCCTTTTCTGTTGATTAAGAATAGGGTAGGGATAGTATGCACATTGTAAGTCCTATAGCACTGCCTGCTGTTCTCGTCGCTATGTACTGTGACCCACGGCAGATTCTGTGCGCTGGCGGTCCAGAGGTCGGTGTCATCGTCTGCCGACACTTGATAGATCTCAAAGCCCTGCGTATGGTATTGGTTATACAGATCGCGCAGTTCGAATATGTATGCGTTACTCTGTGGCATAGCAACCGCCGAGAAATCGAGCAGTATGACCTTGCCACGCAGAGCGGAGAGGGATTGTTCCTTGCCGTACTCGTCGGGCAGGGTGATATCGAGAAAGGCGTTATCCGACTCCTCAATGAAGGCTTGCAGGGTTTGCATCTGTTCGTTCCGACGCTCATCGCGTATCTTTTCGTCAACGATGCTGTATAGTTTCCGTGTGCGTTCTGCGTCGGGCATAAAAGCGTGCCATGCCGTAGCAACTGCCGAGAAATAGATTCGGTCGTTCTTGTCTGCAAGGTTAAACACAAATTGCCCGTCCTTATGTTGCAGCAGGGCATAATAGGCAACAATGGAACGAGGGTCTTTCAAGATGCGTTCTCCTGCCAATCGCTTATGCTCGTCCCTGCTGTCGGTCTGCAGACTCTTCCGTAGTTCCGTTATCTGTTTTGTGCTCTCCGAACCATCGATATGGGCATCGTAAGGCAGACTGTCAACCGTAGCGGTAATCTCCACTTGCTCGGTGGAATCGATGGCTACAATCAGACCTTTGTTGTCAGTTCGGAGCCTGTAGAGTTCCGGATCCGGATTGCGTGGCTCGCAGAAGCGGAACTTCCCGTCGGCTCTCAAACGAACCGAGTCTATCGGATGCGTTTCGCTCACACCTATATGGTCAAGATAAAGCATCTCTCCTTCTGCCCCCGAGATATTCCCATACACGGAAAAACACTCTTTCTTGCTGCAACCCGCCAACAACGCAACCGCCAACAACGGCCATACTATCACAGACGCCCTATACATGCAGCAGGCTCGATATATTCGTGGCAAACAGTTTGACGGCAATAGCCAATAGCACAATGCCGAAGAACTTACGGATGATATATATCCCTGTCTCACCGAATATCTTCAAAATAAAACGGGTCGAGCGTAACTCCACATACACAAATGCCATGTTCAACAGCAGAGCAATGCAGATGTTGATAATATCGTACTCTGCCCGTAGGGAGATAACGGCTGCAAACACACCAGGACCTGCGAACAACGGAAAGGCCAACGGGACAATCGATGAAGCACCCTCAGGACCGTTGTTCTTGAATATCTCAATGTCGCAAACCATCTCTAACGCCATGATAAAGATAATAATCGCTCCCGCTATGGCAAACGACTGAATGTCAACATTAAACAGATTCAGCACCCATTCACCCGCAAACAGAAAGAGAAACATAATAATCAGGGCGGCAATGGTTGTGCGAATGGCACTGATATGCTCCCCCTTGCTCTCCAAATTCAAAACAATAGGAATGCTACCCAACGGGTCGATGATGGCAAATAGCACCATAAAGGCACTCAATACCTGCATAATACTGAAATCCATAGTATATCTGTTTTTCTTGTTTAAGTATCTGCTTCAGCAAGCAGTCGCAAAAGTACAAATTTGCTGTCATATATGCAAATGTTTCCTACCTTGCCGCATCCTAATCGTCTTTATGCAGCAAAACCGACGACTTGCCAATGGTCACATCCTCAAATGTATTGATGAGCGACGCGTCGTACTTCCGCTGCAGACGGATATAGTTTTCCGTAAAACCGCTCATTCGTCCCCCCTGCTCTTTGGCTTCCCATAGCACCCGTGCCTTGTCGCCTGTGTGCGCCTCGTAAAACGCTTCCAACTTCTTTGCAGAAAGAGCGTGCAAGCGTTCACTGCGCCTCTTCCGTTCATTCATCGGTATAACGGGTTCTATCTCCAACATCTTGGTGTTCGCCCGCTCCGAGTAGGTGAATACGTGCAACTGCGATACAGGCATCGACTCCAAGAAACGGCAGGTCTCTTCAAACAGCATATCGGTCTCGCCACGAACACCTGTCATCACATCTACACCTATAAAAGCATTAGGCATCAATTGCTTGATCTTATCCACACGCTCCGCAAAAAGAGCCGTGTCGTAGTGACGCTTCATCAGTCGCAACACACTGTCACTGCCGCTCTGCAACGGAATATGAAAGTGAGGGGCAAACCTACGGCTCCCCGACACAAACGAGATAATCTCATCACTCAGCAAATTCGGCTCGCAACTCGATATGCGATACCGTACTTTCCCCTCTATTCCGTCAAGCGCGCGAATCAGTGCAAGAAAACTCTCTCCTGTACTCCTCCCGAAATCACCTATGTTCACCCCAGTCAAAACAATCTCTTTGGCTCCCTTTCTCGCCACTTCCTGCGCCTGTTCCACTATGGAAGAAATAGAACCGTTCCTGCTTTTCCCACGCGCCAACGGTATAGTGCAGTAGGTACAGAAATAGTTGCAACCGTCTTGCACCTTCAGAAAACAACGCGTCCTGTCGTCCCACGACACCGACGGATGAAACTCATCAATCTCTCGGATCGCCGATGTCCGTATCGTCCTGTGGTCTTCCTCCAACTGCTCAATAAGGGTCGGAATACTGAACTTCTCGTTCATACCAAGCACATAGTCCACTCCCTCTATCCCTGCCACTTCCGTAGGCTTCAGTTGCGCATAACAACCCGTCACAATAACGATTGCATCTGGGTTCTCACGACGAATACGATGAATAAGTTGCCTGCCCTTATGGTCTGCCGTATCCGTAACACTGCAGGTGTTAATAATGCATATATCCGGATGTTCATCCTTCCCTGCCCGTACATGACCTCGCTCTGCAAGAGCCCTTGCAAGTGACGAACTCTCTGCAAAATTCAATTTACAACCTAATGTATAGAAACCTACTTTCATCAATTCTCTGTCCTACGGCAAACACTGCGCTTAAACGCTGCAAAGGTACAATTATTTTACAAACTCCTAAAATATACGCTGCCATTCTTCAACCCCTCAGCCACTTCAACCCTTCTGCCATCACATTATCGCACTGCCTCCTCAATTCCTGAATCCGAATCCATTGCTCAACGCCTGCATAGTGCATCGGACTCTCTTGCTGTCTTCTTTGGGTGATTCTTGGGTGATTCTTGGGTGATTCTTGGGTGATTCACCTACCTGTAACCTGTCAATAAGCATACAATTGCAGTCCTATCGTCTGCTACCCTCCTGCGCACCTGCCAATATGGCACATACTTCTCCACACTGGCAGTAAATGGCAGCATATTCCATTTTGGCACAGAATATGCCCTCCCAAATCCGTGTGGAGTTCAGATAACAACACACAAACAACAGAACTTAATTCAAATAACGAATATGACACAAATCAAACCATTGGCTGACAGGGTTTTAGTTAAACCGGCTGCCGCAGAAGAAAAAACAATCGGAGGTATCATCATTCCCGATAGTGCTAAAGAAAAACCACTGAAAGGCGAAGTAATTGCCGTCGGACATGGGACTAAAGACGAAGAAATGCACTTGAAACAAGGCGACATCGTCCTCTATGGCAAATATGCCGGCACCGAGTTAGAACTCGACGGACAGACCTATCTTATAATGAGACAAAGCGATGTATTGGCTGTACTCGCTTAAACAATCGTTTAACAATGTAATTTTTTTCAAACTATGGCTAAAGAAATAATATTCAACGCAGAAGCAAGAGAGCAATTGAAAAAAGGCGTTGACCAACTTTCAAACGCAGTAAAAGTAACGCTCGGACCAAAAGGGCGCAATGTGGTGATTGAAAAGAAATATGGCGCACCCCAAATAACAAAAGACGGTGTCACTGTCGCCAAAGAAATCGAATTGGACAACCCACAAGAGAACCTCGGTGCACAACTCGTCAAAGAAGTTGCCTCAAAAACAGGTGACCAAGCAGGCGACGGTACCACAACCGCTACCGTACTCACACAGGCTATTGTCAGTGTCGGACTGAAAAATGTCGCTGCAGGTGCCAACCCTATGGACCTCAAGAGAGGTATCGATAAGGCAGTTAACAAAGTCGTAGAATCTATTAAAAACCAAGCCGAACTCGTAGGCGACAACTACGATAAGATCGAGCAAGTCGCAACCATCTCCGCTAACAACGACTCCGCTATTGGCAAACTCATCGCAGATGCCATGCGCAAAGTCTCAAAAGACGGCGTCATAACCATCGAAGAAGCAAAAGGCACCGATACTACTATCGATGTCGTCGAAGGTATGCAGTTCGACCGTGGATACATATCTCCCTACTTCGTTACAAACACGGAGACTATGGAAGTCGAGATGGATAAACCGTACATACTCATACACGACAAGAAAATCAGTAACCTCAAGGAACTGCTTCCTGTCTTGGAACCTGCAGTACAATCCGGACGACCCTTGCTCATTATAGCAGAGGATGTCGATTCAGAGGCACTCACTACGCTGGTTGTAAACCGACTTCGCGCACAACTCAAAATATGCGCTGTTAAGGCTCCCGGCTTCGGTGACCGCCGCAAGGAAATGCTTGAGGATATCGCAATTCTTACGGGAGGTACCGTAATCTCCGAAGAGAAAGGTATCAAACTCGAGGCTGCCACATTGGATATGCTCGGCACTGCCGACAAAGTAACCGTCAACAAAGACAACACCATCATTGTAAACGGCGCCGGTAGCAAAGAGGCCATCCAAGCAAGGGTACAGCAAATCAAAGCACAGATACAAAATACCAAATCCACTTATGACAAGGAGAAACTACAAGAGCGATTGGCTAAACTGTCGGGAGGTGTTGCAGTCTTGTATGTAGGTGCCGTCAGCGAAGTGGAAATGAAAGAGAAGAAAGACCGCGTCGACGATGCTCTTTCCGCTACCCGTGCCGCAATCGAAGAAGGTATCGTACCTGGTGGTGGCGTAGCATACATCCGTGCGCAAGAAGCACTCGAAGGCTTACACGGAGATAACGAAGACGAACAAACAGGTATCGAGATTATTCGCCGCGCTATCGAAGAACCTTTGCGGCAAATAGTCTTCAACGCAGGTAAAGAGGGAGCAGTAGTAGTCGACAAAGTCCGTCAAGGCAAAGGTGACTTTGGCTACAACGCACGGACTGGCGTTTACGAAGATATGAAATCCGCTGGTGTCGTTGACCCTGCAAAAGTAACACGCGTCGCTCTCGAGAACGCTGCAAGCATCGCAGGTATGTTCCTTACTACCGAATGTGTCATCACCGACATCAAAGAAAACAAACCCGAAGTACCGGCAATGAACCCTGGTATGGGAGGAATGATGTAAAACTTCATACAATCAACGAAAAGGGAGAGAGTTACACATAACTCACTCCCTTTTTTTGTTCAAACCGACATAATATGAAAAAGGAACAACTATTCAGCCAAATAGAACAATTCAGCATATCGAATGGCAAGTGTTTTGCATAGAAAAAGACGGATTTTAGCACTGACAATCTTGTAAGGACTAAAACGCAACATTCACTGAAAGAATATAAATGAATATCATAATGAAAAAGCAATTAGTACTATTCGCTATGGCTGCTATCCTATTGGCATCATGCTCGGATACAGCGGAAATTCGGGATGCAAAAGGCGGCTATCGCTTCAAAACAACTGGCAAGGTGACGCTACAAGTACCCGACGAGAAAAACCCAAAGGCTACAGTTTCTTCCGTCGTTAATCTTGCCAACGAATCAGGCTCTTTCGAGTTGGTTAGTCTAAAAGACGGAGATAGGGTACTCCTCACATTCGACCAACTCAATGGAGATGTTTACCATACCAACGGCACCCTTTCAGGTGACGAACTGGCATTTGAAGCATACACCCGTACACTCAATCTGCCTATTGTAACGGAGTACTCCGATACCATACACCTGCATCCTATCGTTGGTACGGTACGCGACTCTATTATAACCTACACCAAAACACATAACGAAGTATTCGATATAACGGTCTCTGGCAATGCCAAGACCTACGAAAACAACATCATCTTCAATCTCACCTACAAAGGCGAATCACAAGAGAATAAACAGCGGACCATCGAAGGTAGCGGTATCCAAATGCTCTGCAAGAAGAATTAAACATGAAACGAAGGTTTTTGTATTTAGGGTTCTTGCTCGCAACATTGTCTTTGCACGCTGAGGTCATTCAGATGCTGACTTTGGACGATTGCAGGGGATATGCACTCAAAGCATCGTCCGAACAAGCAAGCAACGAACTGCGTACAGCGGCTGCACTGAACAGAAAGGCGGCTCTGGCGGCGATGTTTCCTAAGGTGAACGCAAATGCTGCCTATGCATGGAATTCCAAACACGCTGTACTCTTACCCAACCAAATGGACTTCTCCTTTGGTACTGCCACTGTCGGTAAAGACGGCTCCGCTTCTTTCCAATGGAGCGAACAATCGGCAATGAACCAACTCACGCTCCAGTCACAACAACTGCCCGACATTGGCTCGCAGATGACGGCTATTCAAAACGAATCAGGGCAAATGATTGCTGATGCCTATCAGCAGATATATCAGGCACTCGACTTGGATTTAACCCATCTGTTCGTAGGACAGGTAGGTGTTACGCAGCCCATATATGTAGGAGGCAGACTACGGGAGTTGTATCGTATTGCTAAAGCCGCAGAACAGTCTGTCAATATCGAAGCCGACAGCAAACGCGACGACATCATCGTGTCTGTAGATGAAGCGTATTGGCGTGTCATCTCTGTACAAAAGAAGCAAGAATTGGCAACGAAGTACTATAATCTGTTGCTCACACTCGAAAGCAATGTTACTACTTTGGTCGACGAGGGTATGGCAACACAATCCGATTTGTTGAAAGTAAAACAAAAGAGAGGAGAAGCCGAGTTAAAGAAACTACAAGCCGACAATGGATTAGTCTTGAGCAAAATGGCACTATGCCAAATATGTGGCTTCCCCCTAAATCAAGACATCTGTCTTGATGACTCGCATGTGGGAGAAATAGTGCTGCACGATACGGTAGCCGACTATGCATCGGTGGTGGAATCACGCTCCGAGATACAACTGTTGGAGCAGGCACAAAAGATAGCCGAGAGTAATGCAAAGATAATGGCTGCCGGCTTGCAACCGAACATATTGGCGTCTGCTAACTACATCTACACCAATCCGAATGTAGATAATGGCTTCAGTAACGATTGGCACGGACACGGATTTTTCTCTGTCGGAGTAGTCGTGAATGTCCCTATAGCCCACGCCGATGATATATTGCGCCTCAAGGCTGCCAAACACGAAGCCAAAGCGGTGGCTCTTAAAACGCAGGACGCACGCGAGATGTTGCAACTACAGATAACACAGGCAAATCAAAAGGTGCTGGAGGCTAATCAGAAAGTCGCAATGACCGAATTGGGTGTACGCAACGCCGAAGAAGTATTACGCTTCGCACAAGAGGCGTTCAATGCAGGAATGGCTACTGCTACCGACTTGATGCAGGCACAAACGGCATGGCTGTCTGCTTCGTCCGACAAAATTGACGCTGACATAGAAGCACAGGTCTGTGAAACATACTTCAAGAAATATACGGGAACACTAAGATATTGATTTGTAATAGTTATGAAGAAAGAAAAAAAAGGCAGCCTTCTATTAGGCTTGGCTGCAATGCTGATAGTGGTTATAATTGTCGCCCTCGTAGGCGTATTCGCACTGCAACCTGAAGAGATACTTATTACTGGCGAGGCGGAAGCAACAGAGTATCGTGTATCGGGGAAAGTACCAGGTAGAATAGAGATGTATCTGGCAGAGGAAGGAGATAGGGTGAAGAAAGGAGATACCTTGGTGGTTATTTATTCTCCCGAAGTTGAAGCCAAAATGGCACAAGCGTTGGCTGCACGAGCAGCAGCGGAGGCTATTAACCAAAAGGCACAAAATGGCGCACAGCGAGAACAGATTACCGGTGCTTATGAGTTGTGGCAAAAAGCAAAGGCTGGAGAAGAAATATACCGCAAAAGTTATCAGCGCGTCAAAAGTCTGTACGACAAAGGTGTGGTGAGCGCACAAAAAAGAGATGAGGTAGAAGCGCAATACAAGGCTGCTGTAGCCACTACTAAAGCAGCAAAGAGCCAATATGATATGGCCATTGCTGGTGCGCGCGACGAAGATAAGGCTGCCGCTGCTGCACAAGTCGCACGAGTTGACGGGATAATACAAGAAGTAGAGGCGGCTGCTGCGGAACGCTATCTATTGTCGCCTATAGATGGTGAGGTGTCGGAGCGTTTCCCAAAGACAGGTGAATTGGTGGGGCAAGGTAGTCCGGTTATGGCTATTATCGATTTGGAGGATATGTGGTTCACTTTTTCTATACGCGAGGATATGTTGCAAGGTATTACTCCAGGCACGCACCTAAATGTGCGTATCCCTGCTTTAGGGGAGAATACTTATGATGTGGTGGTAACATATATCAAGGCAATGGGTTCGTACGCTACATGGCGTAGTACGCAGGCTAACGGGCAGTACGATGTTCGTACCTTCGATGTAAAAGCAAAGCCCACAACTTATATACCTGACCTTCGTCCGGGTATGACCGCTATTGTAGTGAAGTAAGAAGCATTGATGAAGTAAGAAGCGTTGGTTATGCGTCCTTTTTTCTCTTCTGTATGGTCTGTGATGCGACGGGAGTTGAGTCGTATGTTTGTACGCCCACTTTATATCTTCGCTTCTATAGGCGTGATGTTACTTTCCACCTTCTTCTTTCTGACGATTATGTTAGGAGGTAGTCCCGAGAATATGCCTGTGGCAGTAGTAGATAAGGATATGACTACCATATCGAGGCGTCTGTGCCATGAGATGGAAGCCACTTCTGCCGTTGATATTATTCTTGTTACTACCGACTTTGCCGAAGCACGCCGTTCTATGCAACGAGGGGAGGTGTTTGGTATATTGGTTATTCCTGACTGCTTCTATTCAGATTTAGTCGCGTTCAAACGACCGCAGTTGGAATTTTATACCAACAATGCATATACGGTGGGGGCTAATACAGCCTACAAGCAACTGCTGACGATGTGTAATCTTACCTCCGGTGCTTTTCAAAGGGAGGTACTACGCAAAAAGGGACTTCCTGACGACTTGATAATGAAGCGTATTCAACCTGTTACGATTGAGGCACATTTCATTGCCAACCCTTGGAGCAACTATGCAGTATATTTGGTCTCTACCATATTGCCCGGCATTCTTGCGTTGGTGGTACTGATGCTTACGATATTTGCTATCGGTTTCGAGTTGAAATGCCGTACCTGTCATGAGTGGTTGCGTGCAGCAGGGGGCAACTATACAATTGCGATGATAGGTAAGTTGATACCCTATACCATTATCTACATTGTTCTTGGTATCGGCTGTCAACTGATATTGTTCAAGTTTATGCACTTCCCAGTAAACGGTTCGCTAACCCGATTGTTGCTCTCAATGATATTGCTTATCTTTGCAATGGAGTCGATGGCAATATGCATTATCGGAGCATTGCCTACTCTTCGTGATGCAGTGTCGATAGGTGCGCTCTACGGTATGTTGGGCTTCTCGCTTTCGGGCTTCACCTATCCTGTGATGAATATGCTGCCGCCTATTCAGGCTTGGACCTATCTTGTTCCTTTGCGCTATTATTATCGTATCTATGTCAACGAAGCCTTGATGGCTGCACCTGTGAGCAACTCCATTCCGTTGTGTTTGGGACTGTGTTGTTTCTTCATCATGCCGTTGATTGTTTCTCCGCGCCTGTATAAGGCTATGTGGTTTCAGAATTATCCGCTTAAGTAACGCAGATTATGATATATCGTTTTTTCTATACTCAATGGCTTAAAATAAAAGAGGCGGGATTTGTCTTTGTTGATGAACTGCGCCGTATATTTCATGATCCTGGCGTATTGGTTATATTTCTTGTAGCAGGTCTTGTCTATCCGATATTGTACAAGTGTATTTATTGGAAAGACAATATAGAGAATGTGCCTGTAGCAGTGGTCGATATGTCGGCGTCGCCCGAGAGTAGGGAGTTCCTGCATAAATGGAATGCCTGTCCTGATATTACGATAGCCTATTCGTGTACCTCTATGCAAGAGGCCGAATTGCTTATGCGTGACCAAAAAGTACATGGTATAATTTATTTTCCTGCCGATTATGCAACGGCAATCAATTCTGGGTTGGAGCAAGCACATATCTCGCTTTATTGTGATATGTCGTCGTTTCTTTACATGAAAGCAGTATATCTCTCGTGTAATCAGGTGATGCTTGAGTCGATGCGCAACATACAAATAGACCGTTATGAGGCTATGGGATACAATAGTGAGTTCGCTTGGTCTCTTGTGCAGGACGCTCCTTATACGGAAACGGCACTATTCTGTCCGACAGGTGGATATGCGTCGTTTCTGATACCTGCGGTGCTAATGCTTATTATTCACCAGACCTTGTTTTTTGGTATTTGTATGCTGGGTGGTACGGCGAGGGAGGAAAACAGGCAACTATTCCTATTGCCGGGCGCACGACGGTCGGCAAGTGTACTGCGTATCACCTTAGGTCGTTCGTTTGCTTATTTTCTTATTTATCTTGCAATAGGTGTTATTGATTTGTTGCTTATTCCACGCCTGTTCAGTTTGCCTCATATAGGCAATCCTGTGGATGTGATGAAGTTTTATGTGCCGTACTTGTTAGCGACTATCTATTTTTCGATGTGCGTGTCGGTATTTGTCCGTAACCGAGAGAGCGGTATGGTGCTATTGATATCCACTTCGCTATTGTTTCTCTTTATAGCAGGTGTTTCTTGGCCACAACAGATGCTACCAAGTGAGTGGCGGATATTGTCGTATTTCTTTCCTTATACTTGGGGTGCGCATGGCTTTATTCATATCAATTCGATGGGTGCTACTCTTGCGCAGACAAGTAAGGAGTATATCTCGCTATGGATATTGGCAGGCGGTTATTTCCTGCTGAACTGCATTCTTCTGTTTGTATTGGGGCGAATACATGACTACCGCCTTGCTAAAGGTACTTTGGAATGGGAGGATGTGGACCCTGTGTCGCATGTGTCGGAACAAGAGATACATGTAGAAGATTAGTTGGCAGTTACGGCGTAGCAACTCAGTATTCACTTGCATGGATACCATTAACGCTGAACGGTTGAGATACACAGTGGCAACGAGGAATTAACCACCGACGATTGACCTACAAGAAAGGGGGCAGTTTGTTTATACTGCCCCCTTTTGTTGTATTGTTTGTGTGATATAGGTGAATGGGCGTTTTAAGAATGTAGGATACAGCAGTTTGCTATTCAAGTACAACACTGAAATGAAATGCCTCTGATGTTTCGCGTTTGTTCTTATAGGAAATTAATTCGATTGTTTCACCCTTATTTAATTGGATAGGGAAAAGAAGTTGTATTTCCGTTATATTACTGAATATGTGAATTGTTTTATTGAAGGGCTGTTCCTTTTTCGAAATTCTATTTTTCCTTTTTGGATCTTTTGCACAAGTGTAGAATTTACTAATAGGGTACTTCGTGCCGTTATGAATGATATATGTGTTGGATCTGATAAGTAAGTCCTTGTAGGTCATTTCTTCTGCTATTACTTGTAACCGAACGATTGCAGTGTCGCTATTTATTGTAACAGCGCGCATAATAAACCCTTTCTTTTTACCATTATTTCCACTATCAGACCAATTCGTAGGGTTGACGATTATATTGTCTTGCAGGTACAATCCTTCTTTCATATTCATTATATCCGGATCGCTGCAGTAGATGTAAACTGATTTTTTGTTTATGTCATTTTTGCCGAACTTTGGTAACATTGCTTGTGCAATGGCAGGGACAGCGTCAGGTAAGTCGCTCGAAAAACCATTACTCTCCCCACAGGTTTTCCATAACATAACATTTCCTTCGTTATGATTGTCATACGCTTTTAGATAGATATAACGATGGAAATCAGTAGTTGTAGAGAGTGCTGTGGTGGAAACCGCCGTAGAATTAAACATTACTGTACCAGTTGCGCCTATTGAGTGAGATGAACCTGCCTGTCCTATACCATATCCTGCCTGTATTCGCATATCAGCATTTATGCTATCGTTAGTTGGAATTGCTTTTCGCAGAATGAAACATTGTGTCAGGATATCTCTATAGTATTGAAATTCCAAATCAAGGTCACCGTCAGTTTCATTATCTGAAACAATATAGAAAGTTTTTCCTTGTAAATCGTAGTTCCCGAAAGAGAATACACTAACATCATAGTAGTATTCTGTGGAACTTCCTTGTATGTGAAAGATGTTTGTCAGGAGTATTAGAAGTACTATATAGACTTTAGATAGACCTTTCTTTTTCATGAGTATTGTGTGGTTATAGTTGGTGTGTTCGTTATGTGTAGGGTTACTATAATTCGTAGTCGACTGCAGCACGGGCGGAGCGGCATTTGCCGATGTAGTTTGCTACACGGAGGTGTTCTGGGTGGTTTTGGTAGGTATCTACATCGTCCCATTTACGGAAAGTGCAATGCAGGCAGATGTCGTAGTCGGTTTTCGGTGCATTAGGGATATTGATACCAACTTCTTCGCTCACGAGAACATCGATTTTATCACGGAGCGATAGTAATCCTTCGCGGATGATTTCAGCATTCTCTTGTTTAGTATGTCCTTCGGCTTCTTCTAACAGTCGGAAAAAAACTACATGGTGTACCATAATGTTGTGTTTATTAGATTTGTTTTGAGATTTGATTATTGCGCAAAGATAGAGGAATAAATTGGGTTGTGCAAGAGGGGGAGGAATGAACAATTAATAATTAACAATTACTACTGATGCGTTAACTTCGCATGGGTTGTTAGAATAGAAATAATTGGTCTTT
>CAVHKB010000027.1:0-16661 GCA_963636305.1 Prevotella sp. P5-108 | reverse complement strand
TGTTGCATCGTTAATGTATGCTGTAGAGCCATAGCGTGCTATGGCTCTCAACTCTCTTTCAAAAGACAAACAACCTGTTCCCTTAAAAACACACTTTGCCCCTCATGTCATCTCTGCATATTAATTGTTAATTGTTAATTATTAATTGCATCCCTGTATGCTATTTTTTAATCCTCCCTTCCTAATCGTTAACTGCTAATTAATTGCCTCCCTTTTTCTTGCACCATTATAGAAAAATCACTACTTTTGCAAGGTCTTATAAACATTAGCAGGTCATGATAGAAGAATCACATCGCTACAAGGTCTTTTCAGGTAGCAAAGGTCAACCCTTAGCCAACCGTATCTGCCAGGAATTAGGTTGTCAGTTAGGCAGAGTTAATGTCGAGCATTTCTCCGACGGCGAATATGCCGTAGAGTTCAAAGATTCTGTGAGAGGACAATCCGTTTACCTCATTCAATCCACTTGCCCTACTGCCGACAACCTCATGGAACTGCTCTTAATGATTGACGCCGCAAAAAGAGCAAGCGCATACAAAATCATTGCCGTCATACCATATTTCGGATGGGCAAGACAAGACAGAAAAGATAAAGCAAGAGTCTCTATAGGAGCCAAACTGATTGCTGATATGCTACAAGTGGCAGGCGTCGACCGTGTAATCACCATCGACCTACATGCCGAACAGATTCAAGGATTCTTCGACATTCCTGTCGACCACCTCTATGGCTTCAACACTTTTGCCGAATACATCGCTTCTCTGCACCTCGACAATCTCATCATCGCATCACCTGACGAAGGCGGTTCAAAACGCGCCGCTAAATTAGCAGCCAACCTCAATGTACCTATGGTCCTCTGCTATAAACACCGCGAAAAAGCCAACGAAATAGCAGAAATGCGTATCTTGGGCGAGGTGAAAGATAAAAATGTAGTCATCATCGACGACATCTGCGATACTGCAGGAACGCTCACTCGTGCCGCAGACATGATTATCGAAAAAGGCGCATTGTCCGTAAGAGCAGTAGTCTCGCACGGTGTGATGTCGGGCAATGCTTCAGAGAAGGTAATGAACTCCGCATTAAAAGAACTTGTCTTCACCGACTCACTGCCTTTCGATGTCGCTAAATGCCCCAAAGTACGCATATTGAGCGTCGCACGCTCTTTCGCCGACACCATAAGAGCCATACAGGAGCATCGCAGTATTTCCGAGATCAACCAAATGTCATAACACTATCGTCATAAGGGGAACAATGGAGAGGCATTTCTGTAACTTTCTTTCTGTCGGAATACTGGTGATGTTTGTTGTAGCAAGTTGCAAACCTGCAAAAACCGACAGCCAACCTGTCGTCTGCAACTTTTCTGCCGACTCTGCTTATCAGCACATCGAAAGGCAACTCGCTTTCGGACCACGCATTCCCTCTACTTCGGCACACTACCAATGTGCCAAGTATATCGAATCCACCCTCCGTGACTATGGTCTAACCGTCAGTGTCCAACAAGGTGCTATGAGCAACTACAAGGGAGAACAACAGCCAATCTATAATATACTTGGTAGTTACACCAAAAACGATACAATCCCCTCCAAAGCGACCATACTACTCTGCGCTCACTGGGATACACGACCTTGGGCGGACGAAGAAGAACTCTACGACGACCGCCTCTATCCTGTTGATGGCGCAAACGATGGAGCAAGCGGAGTCGCTGTACTCCTCGAACTCGCTCGACAAATAGCCATAGCACAGCCCAAGCATAATATCGACTTACTCTTCTTTGACGCCGAAGACATGGGAACGCCTCGTTTCTATACGGGAAAAGAACGAGAAAACTCATGGTGCTTAGGGTCGCAACTCTGGGCAAAACAATATCTGCAAGACAAACATCTTCAACAAAACAAAAACTATCAATACGCCATACTCCTTGATATGGTCGGCGATAAAAACGCTGTCTTCCCACACGAGTACTTCTCTTGGAAGTACGCCCAAAACTATTCAATCAAACTATGGAGAACAGCCTCACAACTCGGCTACGGACACTTATTCATCAACGAGTTGGCTAACCCCGTAACAGATGACCACTACTATATCAATACCATCGCCAACATTCCTTGCATCGACATCATACACTACGATAACCATACCGAAACAGGATTTCCAACCTATTGGCATACACGGAACGACAATATCAACAATATCAGTCGTGAAACGCTGGAAGCAGTAGGAAAAACGGTACTATCTACCATATTAAACTAAAAAATATGCTGACAATAAAAGACTTACATGCCTCTATCAACGGCAAAGAAATACTCAAAGGACTGAACCTCAATATCAATGAAGGAGAAGTACATGCCATAATGGGACCTAACGGCGCAGGCAAATCTACCCTCTCCGCCGTACTGACGGGAAACCCTAATTACAAGGTTACACAAGGAACGGTCACTTTTCGAGGGAAAGACCTGCTCGCTATGTCACCTGAACAACGGGCAAGAGAAGGTGTCTTCTTGTCTTTCCAATACCCGGTCGAAATACCTGGCGTAAGTATGGTTAACTTCATGCGTACTGCACTCTCCGAAAAACGAAAATACGAGGGAAAAGAACCATTGTCCGCTAAAGAGTTCTTAAAACTTCTACGAGAGAAACGCGAACTTGTCGAACTCGACGACCGTCTCTCAAAGCGTGCAGTCAACGAGGGTTTTTCAGGAGGAGAAAAAAAACGAAACGAGATTTTTCAAATGGCAATACTCGAACCCTCGCTCGCTATTCTTGATGAAACCGACTCTGGACTCGACATCGATGCACTGCGCATCGTCGCTCAAGGCGTCAACCGACTAAAAACACCCGATAATGCCTACATCGTCATTACTCACTACCAGCGACTTCTGGACTATATTATACCCGACTTCGTACATATACTCGCCGACGGTCGTATAGTCAAAACTGGAGATAAAACGCTCGCTCTTCAACTTGAGGAAAAAGGATACGCCGACCTTCACCTATAAACCAATGAAACATCTTACTACTGGAACTTATACACTGCACCTCCAACAAGGTACATCCGAACTACTTCTAATCAATGGCGTAGGAGTGACGCTTACCGTTGAACAAGAGCAAGATACATCCCTCGTTATCTATTGCGACTCCCTCAATGCAACGGGCGAAAACCATATCGACATACACCAACTTGGCAACAACGCTTCTACCGAGTTGCGCGGAAAAGTCGTCCTACATGGAACCGACAATGTCGCTAATATAACCCGTATCACACACCACGCCGTCGGAGGTAAAAGCAACTGTGTATTCAAATATGTCCTCTACGACCAAGCCAAAGGATTCTTCAAAGGCGACCTTATCATAAAGCCTAATGCACAGAAAACAGAAGCAGCGCAAACCAATAGAAACATCCTCCTCTCCGATAAGGCACGTATGCAAACGCTACCACAACTCGAAATCTATGCCGATGATGTAAAAGCATCACATGGTGCCACTACCGGACAAATGAACGAAGACGCCATTTTCTATATGCAACAACGATGCATCGCACGACAAGAAGCAGAGCAACTGCTACTCGACGCTTTCCTTATGGATGTTACTTATAACGGAGATAAACAAGAGTAGAACTTCCTTCAATTCGTACGCACCACTGCATAACGAAGCAAATCTTCAAGCGAAGAACGCAATTTTCCCTCCCTAAACACCTGTAAGCACGACATACCCGACTCATAATGCTCGTGCATCTTGCGTTGTGTGTAGCCTATCCCGTCATAACGCAACACAAACGACTTTATCGCTTGAAGTTCATCATCTCCAAGAGGCTGCAACAGTATATCATACATCAACTCCCTGTCCACCCTCGTAGCACGCTGCAACGACACTATCAGCGGCAATGTTAGTTTCCCGTCACACACATCACCCATCGTCGGCTTACCTATCTCTTCACTCTCACTGTAGTCGAATATATCGTCCTTCAACTGAAAACATATCCCCAAATGACGACCGTACTCCCGCAATGCCGTCTGCTGTTTCATTGTGGCACCCACACTTACCGCACCAATCTCAGCGCAGGCAGAGAACAACGAGGCCGTCTTTTTCTCTATAATGCGCATCGCCTCGTCTTCCGTAAGAAACATATTCTCACCTGCATAGTTCAGTTGTAGCAGTTCACCCGACGATAACGACGATGCCAAATCAAGAACAATGTTCAGTATCTGCACATTGCGAAGATTTCCGACTATATGCATTGCCCTCGAAAGAATATAATCACCCGACAGTACCGCCACCTTCTGATTCCAATGCTTCCACACACTCTCCTTCCCCCTGCGACGGTCCGATGAATCAACAATGTCATCGTGTATAAGTGAGGCAGTATGCATAAGTTCCAACGATACAGCCGACTGTATCGTCTTATCGTTGATGCCCATGCCTCTGCGGTTGCATATTTGGGCGGACAGCAGAAGAAGAATAGGACGCAATTGCTTTCCCCTGTTGGCGGTTGTCCACTGCAATACCTCATGCAACAAAGGATTATCCGACTGCAACGAGTGAGCAAACGCATCCTCGTAGGTCCGAAAATCCAGTGCTATAGGGCGTACTATATCTTCTATATTCAACATAAGCGGTCACAAAAGTACTACTTTTTTCTCATCCCGACAATATATCCTGCATTTCTCTCTGCAACTCCCTCCACTAAACATAAAAACTCCCCTCCGCCAAGCCCCATCATTCCTACTACTTCCAAAGGTTTTATATAGGTTTTATATAGGACGCATATAGGACGAATATAGGATGAATATAGGAAGAACATAGAAAAAACCTCCAAATATGCATCGCCTAAAATGCCTATACCATACCGCGCACATTAATTGTTAATTATTAATTGTTAATTCCAAAGTGGCTGTAGAGCCATAGCGTGCTATGGCTCTCAACTCTCTTTCGCAAGTAGAACATCGTGTTCCCCTCCAACCAAACAACGCCCCTCTACCCAACAATTTATGTTAATTATCAACTATTAAATCCCTCTCCATAATTTATGAATAATTTATGTCAATACGGCAACGCCGTCCGTCAACTCTCTAACAATTTCCCAGACATCCAGAATCCCCAGACCCTCCAGCCCTTTGTCATCCACCGTCGCCCCCTGCCCGCTGCCTGTAACTTCGCTCTTGCCCACTGTAGAGCCATAGCGTGCTATGGCTCTCGACTCCCCTTCGCCGAACGAACAATATGTTCCCCTCAAAACCATATAACCCCCTCAATGTATCAATGTTATTTGGCTATTATTTGGTTGTTATTTGTTTATTATTTGTTCGTCCTCTGCCCGCTATTTGTTGCATCGTTTATGTATGCTGTAGAGCCATAGCGTGCTATGGCTCTCGACTCCCTTTCAAAAGACAAACTCTATGTTCCAAAAGAACCATACTTTTTCCCTCAATCCCTCTCTTTATGTTAATTATCAATTCTTAATTGTCAATTAACCCCCTCTCCATAATTTATGCCTAATTCATGTCAATACGGCAACGCCGTCCGTCAACAAACATACGCGTGGCGAAAATACGCCCCTGCTACATCATACTCCTCCAACAACACGCTTCCTCCAAACTCCACAATAACGAATTCACGCAACCCAAATTTGTAACATTTCGAAAAAAACACTACCTTTGCACCAATACAAAAAACTTATATCTCGATGAAAAGAACAATACCTTTCCTAACCATCATCCTCACAGGACTGATTCTCATCGCTTCTTCCAATAAACCCCTAACCGTCCACATGATAGGCGACAGCACTATGGCTGACCGGGAAGACACCACTATCACACCCGAACGAGGCTGGGGACAAGTGTTCCCGACCTTCCTTACCGACAATGTCATCATAAAGAACTACGCCAAAAACGGCAGAAGCACACGCTCTTTCATCGACGAAGGACGATGGGACGAGGCTCTCGCCAATATGCATCGTGGCGACATCGTACTGATACAGTTTGGACATAACGACACCAAGCAAACCGACCCCCAACGATATACTACCATCGAACAATATCAATCCAACCTCAGCAGGATGATTAACGATGTGAAGAAGAAAAAAGCAACGCCAATCCTGCTTACTCCTATCGCACGACGCTATTTCTCGAAAGAAACAGGCGAACTCGTCAATCGGCACGGAGGCTATGTTGATGCCGCACGCAGAGTGGCTAACGCTGAAAAAGTGACATTGATCGATTTGAACACACTCACATCTCAATGGCTCACACAACAAGGCGACTCCGCTTCAATCAAGTACTTCTGTCATATACCCAAAGGAGTCTACGCCAAGTATCCCGATGGCAAAATCGACAATACGCACTTGTCTTTACAAGGCGCACTGCAGGTTGCCAAATTGGCTGCACAGGAAATTCAAAGACTGCAGATAAAAAAACTGTCAGATAACATCATTCTCAACAGAAACGAAGTAATCTACACGCAACCTGTAAGAAAAATCGAGGATTAAAAGTCACAAGTCCCTGCAGAATGAAAAAAATAGCCCTATCAGGCATCGCGTGCCTGTGCTACATAACCGCACTAAATGCAGAGGTGGAATGTGTACCGTTCGGCGATTTCGAGAACTGGACAGTACGCTATATCAACGAATCCGCCATCATCGGAGGAAAAACCAAGTGCTTGTATGCAATAGGCAAAACCGATACAATCCGTAAAAATACCCCCTACATCTACGAAGGCGTATTCGCACAAGGACACAACCCTTGGAGCGTAAGCAATGCCTATGCTAAAGTAAGTGGTATCGAGAAAGCATCAGGAACAACAACCCCTGAACGAAGAGGAAACGGAACTTGCTGCCGTATGGATGTCAAAATCGAAGAAGTAGTCGTCTTCGGATTCATCGACATCAAAGTACTGGTCAACGGCACTATATTCACGGGACAGACAATAGAGCCTATCCGTACTGCAAAAGACCCTTATTCCAACATCAACTTTGGTGTACCGTTCACAAGAAAACCAAAGGCACTGATACTTGACTACAAAGCCACTGTATCCGACGAACAGATTATCACCTGCGCCAAAGGATTCGGCAAACCCAAAAAAATGCAGGGACACGACGAAGCCGAAATATACCTCTTGCTGCAAAAACGGTGGGAAGATGCAGAAGGCAATATCCATGCTCTGCGAATAGGTACTGCCGCACACCGTATCACTAAAACACAGCCTGCTTGGGTCAACGACTTTGAACTGCCCGTACACTATGGAAACATCACAAAAGAACCCTACTTCGCTCCATATATGGGACTTACAAAACCCTACAGAGCAATGAACTCGAAAGGCAAAATTGTGCCGATTCAAGAAGAAGGGTGGGGTACGGAAAACGACCAGCCTACACACATCATCATCGTACTGACCTCAGGCTGTTATGAAGCATTCGTCGGACATGCAGGAAACACACTTTGGGTAGATAATGTACGACTACGCTACTGATATATCATAAAGAACAATGCTACACTATATTTTTGTCGCTATACTGTCGCTGCTTGCTATCCTCGAGATAGCCTATTACTGGGTCTATATGGACGCAGTCAACAGAGCAGTTTATCGCAATAAAAAAAAGCCCGAACCTGCATCGACAACACTACCAACGGTATCGGTGGTTATTAGCGCACGCAACGAAGCCGACAACCTGCGACGGTTCTTGAAAAATGTACTCACACAAGACTATCCTGACTACGAAGTAATTGTCGTTGACGATGAAAGTCAGGACGATACACGAATCGTCATCGAACAATTTCAGAACGAGTATCCACACTTACACTCTACATTTGTACCGCACGAGGCACGAATATGCTCATCTAAAAAATTGGCTCTTACTTTGGCGGCCAAAGCAGCAAAGGGAGAATACCTGTTGCTCACCGATGCAGATTGCATACCCGATAGCAAGTACTGGATTCGGGAAATGATGCAGAAAGTAACATCGGGTACTGAAGTAGTGTTGGGCTATGGAGCCTATTTCGAACAAAAAACACTCATAAACCGACTGATACAATACGATACACTCTTCTGCGCACTCCAATATATGGGAATGGCAATCATGGGGCAACCTTACATGGGCGTAGGACGGAACTTGGCGTATAGTAAAGAGATGTTTTTCCGACAGAAAGGTTTTGCAGGCTTGTTGGGTATGCGGTCAGGCGACGATGATTTGTTCGTCAACAAAGTAGCAAACAAAGAAAATACCGCAGTGGCTGTATCGAAAGAGAGTATCACATGGTCGCTACCCAAAACAACTTTCCGCGAATGGCTGCAACAGAAAAGACGACACTTGAGCGTATCTCCCAAATATACATCTGCTACCAAACAACGATTGCTCTTCGAACCTTTAATAAGAGGACTGTTCTATTTGATGCTCATTGTCGTCTGCCTGCAACCTTATTGGTGGTGTTGGACAACGGCGGCACTATGTTTCATCTTGCGCTATCTTACGCAGGTACTTGTTATTAACCGCGCCGCACGACATTTCTCACAACGACGCTTCATCTTTGCTTTCATTATATTCGATATTTATCTGCCCGTTAATAATTTGGCACTAATATTGTTCAACACAATCAATAGAAAGAAACTTCAACAATGGTAAAGAATATGGAAGAGAATAAAATGCAAATAAACCTGCCTCCTGAAGTAGCAGATGGAATCTATGCCAACCTTGCAATCATCGCACATTCATCCAACGAGTTTGTAATAGACTTCGTACGAGTCGTACCGCAAGTGCAATCTGCCAATGTAAAATCGCGCATCATACTCAATCCCGAGAACGCAAAAAAACTACTCTTTGCACTGCAAGACAATATCCATAAATACGAGCAGCAATTTGGGCAGATAAATATCAAACCCAACCACGGTTCTGCTACACCTATGTCTTTCGGCGGAGGAGAAGCATAAACACTTTATAATGCAATTAGTAACAATAAAATCACAATACTATGAAAACTTTCCCAGCATCACAACTCATTATTAACGACGACGGCTCTGTATTCCATCTGCATCTAAAGCCGGAGTTCTTGTCCGACAAGGTTATTCTTGTCGGCGACCAGGATCGTGTCAATATGGTAGCCTCTTTCTTCGACGAAGGCTCCATCGAATGTGATATTCAAAGCCGTGAATTCCATACCATAACAGGTAAGTACCACGGCAAACGGATATCCTGTATCTCTACCGGTATCGGTACCGACAACTGCGACATCGTAATGAACGAAATCGATGCATTAGCCAATATAGATTTCACTACTCGAACAGAAAAATCACAGAAACGACAACTCGAAATAGTACGGATAGGTACATGTGGTGCCATGCAAGATGATATACCATTAGGCAGTTTTCTGGTCTCCGTCAAATCCATAGGCTTCGATGGAGTCTTGGCCTTTTATGAAGGCAGAGACAAAATAGCCGACTTGGAATTCGAAAAGGCACTCGTTGATTACATCCACTATCCCGCTAAAGCAGCAGTACCCTATGTGGTCAAAGCAAACGAAGAACTTGTAGAACGCATCGCCCAAGATGATATGTTGCGCGGTTGTACCATCGCCGCTAATGGATTCTACGGACCACAAGGACGCATACTCCGTGTCAATATCGCTGTTCCTGACATCAACGAGCGTATCTCCGACTTCCGATATCAGGGACAACGGATAACAAACTACGAAATGGAAGGCTCGTGCATTGCAGGACTGTCACTGCACATGGGGCATAAGGCAACAACTGTCTGCTGTGTTATAGCCCAACGCAAAGTGGAAGCGGCAAACACAGATTACAAACCTCGTATAAAGGAATTGGTTAAAACTGTCCTCGACCGTATCTAAATCAACCTGATATTAACAAATCAATACTATGCGTATGCGCAACCTAATTATTTGTCTGATGATTGGAACAACAACACTGCTCTGTACCTCCTGTCAAAAAAATAAACAGAACAATCAATTCAATTACAATGTGGATAAGTTCTACGACCTCGAAATCTTACGCTATCAAGTGCCGGGCTTCGAAGATTTAACGCTCAATCAAAAGATCCTCGCATACTATCTCTCCGAGGCAGCATTGCAAGGGCGTGATATTCTCTACGACCAAAATGGTAAGTACAACCTTCTTATACGCCGTACATTAGAGAACCTCTATCTCAATTATAATGGCGATAAAACGCAAAACGACTATCTGTTGTTCGAGAAATATCTCAAACGCGTATGGTTCTCCAATGGTATCTATCATCATTACTCCGAAGACAAGTTCCTGCCAGAATTCTCACAAGAATGGTTCAACACCGCTTGTAAAGAGTCGAATGTTATATGTCCGCCCGAGATTCTTCCCGTCATGTTCGATCCGACTATCCTGCCAAAACGGATGAACCAGGCAGACGGGCAAGACCTTGTACTCACCTCTGCAGGAAACTACTACGATGGAGTAACGCAAGCCGAAGCCGAAGCCTACTACGCTGCTCACAAAGACAATTCAGCAGAGCCGGTATGGGTAGGGTTGAACGCTAAACTCGTAAAGGAAAACGGTCAGATATTCGAAAAAACCTACAAAGTGGGAGGATTGTATGGCGATGCACTGTCAAAAGTGAACTACTACTTGGAGAAAGCACTGCCGTATGCGGAAAATGAGCAACAGAAAACAGTCATAAAGAAACTCATTGACTATAACACTACTGGCGACTTGCACCTGTTTAACGACTATTGTATTGCATGGGTCAAAGATACTGACAGCCGCGTAGATTTTATCAATGGATTTACAGAGACCTACGCAGACCCGTTAGGCATCACAGGTACTTGGGAGTCTATGGTAAATTACAAGGACATCGAAGCCACCAAGCGCACCACAATCATCTCCGAAAATGCACAATGGTTCGAAGATAATTCCACTACCGATCCTAAATTCAAAAAGGAAGAGGTCAAGGGTGTCAGTGCCAAAGTCATCACTGCTGTCATCCTCGCAGGAGACTGCTATCCGGCAACCCCTATCGGTATCAATCTGCCCAATGCAAATTGGATACGCAAAGAATATGGCTCCAAATCAGTCACCATCGACAATCTCATGCACGCCTACAACGAAGCCGCAAAGGGAAATGGCTTTAACGAGGAATTTATGATCGACGACCATATTTGTAAGGACTATGAAACCTATGGCTCTCTGTGTAGCGACCTGCATACCGACCTCCACGAATGTGTCGGACATGGTTCAGGCAAACTCCTGCCAGGTGTCAGCAAAGATGCCCTTAAGGAACATGCCTCCACCATCGAAGAAGCACGCGCCGACCTCTTCGGACTCTACTATATGGCTGACCCTAAACTCGTTGAACTCGGACTTCTGCCGAATAACGAGGCGTATAAGTGCTACTACTACCAGCAGATGATGAATGGACTCTTGACGCAACTCGTGCGCATCGAACCCGGTAAGAACATCGAAGAAGCACACATGCGCAACCGTCAACTCATCGCACAATGGGTTCTGCAACATGCTAACAACAACGAAGTCGCTATCATCGAGAAAGATGGCAAACACTTCCTCCAAATCAACGACTACGAAGGCGTCCACCGTCTTTATGGCGAACTCTTGGCTGAAATTCAGCGTATTACCTCCGAAGGCGATTACAACGCCGCCAAACAGATGGTAGAGACCTATGCTGTCAAAGTCGATCCTGCTATCCACAACGAGATTCTGTCACGCTATGCAAAACTCAACCTCGCCCCATACAAAGGCTTTGTCAACCCTGTCTATACCCCTGTCTATGACGCTCAAGGGAATATAACAGATGTAAAAATCGACTATTCCGAAGGCTACACCGAGCAGCACTTACGCTATTCACGCGACTACTCTTGCCTGCCTTCTGTCAACAACTGATACGCGTGCATACTATCTGTCTGCCCATATCAAAGTCTATTGCCAATCGTCTCCTCTTAAGGGCTGCCTTGCGGGGAGATGTGTTTCCTGTATTACCCCCAAACAACCTACCGCACGATGTGGCACTCCTGCACAGAGCCTTGTCTAAGCCCAAGAAATATATCAATGTGGACAATTGTGGCACGGCCATGCGCTTTCTCACGGCTTTCTATGCCCAAAAGGTTGGAACATACATCCTCCTCGATGGCAACGAGCGTATGCGCCAACGACCCATAGGACAACTCGTCGATGCCCTCCGTCAAATGGGAGCCGACATCGACTATGTGGCTACCGAAGGCTTCCCTCCGCTGCGCATACGGGGACGACAACTCTATGGAACCACGCTGCAGATAACGCAAACCGAGAGTACACAGTTCTTGTCTGCACTCTTGTTAATCCGTGAACAAGTCAAAGGTGAACTCCGCTTGCAGACCGATATGACCTCCCCGTATATCACCATGACCGAACAGGTCCTGCAGGGTAAAGTCTCGCTGGAATACGATTGGTCTTCCGCCGCTTTTTGGTACGAATATGTGGCTCTCCACAAAGGCACTACCATCCTCCTTCAGCACCTCACCCCGTCTGCTGTACAAGGCGATGCTGTCGTTGCCGGACTGTTCAAACAATTCGGAGTGACCACCGAGGTAACAGCAAGAGGAATATGCATATCGCAAACCGAAACGCCGACAATCAACCAAACCACCGTCGATTTCTCCGCTTGTCCCGACCTCTATCCCGCACTCTTTGTCACTGCCCTCCGATTGGGTATATCATTGTATGCCGTTGGTACTGAACGACTTGCATACAAGGAATCCAATCGCTTGACCGTCTTCAACGACTTGAAACCCGATGCGCAGTTCTATCCTTCCGCGCACGACCACCGTGTGGCAATGGCTCTTTTGGCTGCCGATATACAAACCGACGACATTCACTGTATCGCCAAGTCCTATCCCGACTTCTATCATCAGTTATGCACATTGAAATCATCATCCCGCGCAGAGGAATCAACGACGATGGCTTAGGCAAGAAACATGCACTTGCTAAACTCATCAATGCCTCTAATGCCGACTATGTCTGGCTGCAGGACGATGATATTGTGCCTCCTCCTGCCACCGAAGAAGAAATAACGGAACACCTCCATAATACCGACCTGCTCATTCTGCCCCTCCGTATGGAGTCCGAGAACCAACATCCCTCCCTCCTCGAGCGGCTGCAAATAGCAGAGTATGCCGCCATTCAGCAACTCACCATCGATTCTGCCTTGCAAGGACATCCTGTCATGTGCAGCGGAGCGAACATGATTGTGCGCAGACAGGCATGGTTGCAATCCTCCAACGACTTGCACTTCTCGGTGCGTAGCGGCGACGATATGTTCCTCTTGGAATCTTTCAAACGGCGCGGACTCGTCATCTCCGTTGCCGATACCCCGCAACTCACCGCCGTCGTGCGTCCGCAAACCTCTTTCCGTGCTTTCCTCAAGCAACGAATGCGCTGGGCAGGTAAAGCCCCCCACTATACCGATAAGGACATCATACGCTGCGGCTGCTATGTCACTATAGCCAACCTCCTGCAGATCATCTGTCCCCTCATCTTGCTCTTTAAGTTCCCTGTCGAATATCGTCTTATCAAAAAACGAGACCCCGACATCTCCTTCGGAATAGCCCTTCTGCTCGAACTGCTCTATCCTTGGTATATGCTCCTTTCGCTTATAGGAGGACTCTTCCGACGCCAATGGTAGGAATACAAACGAACCCCTTCTTTGTCTTATACCTTCGTAAGACGAAAGAAGGGGTATCTCCTCTGCTTTGCGCTATGCGCAAGCCTTTCCTATTCTGCCTCGCCGCTCTCTGGCTGGGCTGCAGGAGCATCCTCGCCGAAGCCCTGAATAGGCGTTGCGGCTTCTGCTGCCTCTTGCGCTTGCTCCGAAATAGCGGAACGGTTGCTCTCTACAACTGTGCTACCACGATGCACGCCCACGGCTATGATAGACAACACCGCAATAATCGCAATTAGAGTCCATGTCGACTTCTCAAGAAAGTCCGTCGTCTTTCTTACACCCATTACTTGGTTGCCGCTTCCAAAACCTGCTGCTAATCCTCCTCCTTTCGAGTTCTGTACCAATACCAATAGGGTAAGTAAGATTGCCGCAATGACGATAAGAATTGTCAGTAAAATATACATATATCTTCAGTGTTTATAGTTTATCTATTGTCCTCGCTTCTCTTGCAGGGCTATGCCCTTTTCAAGGAAAGCGATTTGGTCTGCAAAGTAACTACTTTTTTTTGGATTGTGCAAATACAAGACGCGTAATATTTCCAATGCTGTACGATAGTCGTGCTTTTGTATGCATGCTCGCGCATTTTCCTCTGTCATCTCAATCGCCTTCTCTGTCCGTTTGGGTTTGGGTGCGGCTGGCGTCAATGGAGCATGACTGTCTTGCAGATAGACCATGCGTGCCTGTTGGAACTTCAAGGCAAGCGACTCAAACGACTCTCCCGTCTGCGCGGCTTTTGCCTCCAACTGTTCTATAAACGAGAAATAATCGTTACTGTAACTGCCTGCCTGACGGATAACCTCTTTGGGGTGAAGCAGAAAGTATAACTGTTCATTGCTATGCGCATACAATACCGTCTTCGGCAGTTCCGCACTGTAATTCGTGTTGTGTGAACGATAAAGTGCCTTCAACAGCAATATCCTCGCACTGCTGCAATAAGGAGCATAACCTAACAACGAACGAAGATCGTCAATCGCACTCTCATCCACCATCTCAGGACTCTCAAGCAAACCCAAGTACTCTTCTATCGTCATACCACTACCATTTCGCTACGGTGTCGTTGTAGATGCTCTCCGCTATCTCTTGTATCATAATGCTGCACAACTCGTCCTGCACATCATTCAGCATACGCGATGAATCAAATGTCTGAAAAGCAGAATAGGTCTTCTCAAAACTCTCCTCTGGATTGGTATTGTTCGTAAAGCGCACCCTCACAGTCATTGTTAACTTCGTCTCTGCCGAATACGAGTCGGCGGCAATAGCCAATGGAGTCAACTGATAATCCGTTATCTCACCCTCCAACTCCAAATCGCCACCCTTGCGCAAGATCTGCAATCGCGTCTGCTTCGTGAATATATCACGGATTCCCTCCGTCAAGTCACTCGCAAGGGTAGGGTTGATTAACGCTGCCTGATTCGGAAAATCGGCTATGGATATCGAGTGCGTCTTCGTGTAATCGATACTTGCTCCACTGAACTTATAAGTCACCGTGCAACCCGCCAACAGCATAACTATCGGCACACACAACATGGCAACGCGCGAAATCCTCCTATGCATTCCCGTCATAAATTGTATTCTTTTATCTTCCTGTAAAGTGTCCTTTCCGACATTCCTATCTCCTTACATGCCGCCTTCCTGCTACCGTTGTTGTTCCTTAGCGCACGACGGATGGTCTCTTTCTCTATCTGTTGTATTCGCGTCAACCCTTCATCTTCTGCACTCACTTCTTCGGCTTGCTGATACTGCTCCTCGTTAATAGTCTTGTCCGATGCACGGATAATCGGCGTTACGCTCGGTTGGTCCTCTTCTCTCGGTCTGTTCACCACCACCTGCTGAGGAGCCTGGTCCGTCCTGCTTAGATTAGCCACCTCTTGTTTCAAGTGGTCTAACTCTTTCTTCATATCAAACAACACCTTGTACAGTATCTCACGCTCCGTCGCAAAACTGTCGTTACCCCCTTGCGCCCGCTTCAGCATCAACGCCTTCCCCGTCTCCTCTGTCGGCAGATACTGCTGCAGTACACTCGCGGAAATCTCTCTGCGCTGCTCCAATACACATACCTGCTCGGCTATATTCTTCAACTGACGGATGTTACCACGGAAATAATAACTCATCAGTAGTTGTTTGGCATCATCAGTCAAGCGCAACGGTGGCATGCGGTAACGCTCTGTACAGTCCGAAGCAAACTTGCGGAACAACAACGGAATATCCTCCTTACGCTCACGCAAGGCCGGTACATGGATACTGATAGTCGAAAGACGATAATACAAATCCTCTCTAAACCGACCGGAGGAGATGGCTTCTTCCATGTTCAAATTCGTTGCAGCCACCACTCGGACGTCCGTCTTCTGCGGTTGCGACGAACCAACTCTGATGAACTCTCCTGTTTCCAATACACGCAACAGACGCACCTGTGTTTCAAGCGGCAACTCACCTACCTCGTCCAAGAATATCGTACCGCCGTTCGCTTCCTCAAAATAACCCTTGTGGTCATTCACCGCACCCGTAAACGAACCCTTCACATGACCAAACAACTCGCTGTCTATCGTGCCGTTAGGTATCGCTCCACAGTTTATCGCTATGTATGGCTGGTGTTTACGGGTACTGTACTGATGAACAATCTTTGGGAAATGTTCCTTGCCGACACCGCTCTCACCCGTAATAAGTATCGAGTAGTCGGTGGGGGCTACCTGATATGCGCGCTCTATCGCACGATTCAGACCGTCTGCATTGCCTATGATGCCAAAACGCAGTTTGATATCTTGTAGTTGCTCCGATGATAGCATAGTATAAGTAGTTTAAGTCGTCTGTCACCTTTCCACCTGCAAAGATACAATTTTTTTACGAATAACGATACCCTTTTATTTTATCTCCTCTCCACCTCCCCTCCTCCAAGCCCAAAACTGCCCTCCACCAACACTCCCCCTTCCCTCCGCCCAGCCAATCCATTCATCCCCTCACCGTGCGCTTATGCCCACCGTAGAGC
>CAVHKB010000026.1:0-16818 GCA_963636305.1 Prevotella sp. P5-108 | reverse complement strand
TTCAGAGAGGAGGGAATTTTTACTATAGATGTACCTTGTATTGTTCTTTCATACTCTTTATTTTCATTGGTAAAACTCACGATGAAAAGGGGAGTTTCTGTGGGTTAAAATAGAAAGACGGAAGAGTAGATTTCTACTTTTCCGTCTTTTGAATAAGTTTGCTCAAAGAGCGTTAGAGGGTGACACCTGTTTTGAAGATAGCAATCTCGTGGTAGGCTTTTCTTTCGTTGTTGGTGTATTCGCCGCTTGCTACTCGTATGACATAGTCAACGAAACGTTTGAAGACATCTTGTACAGGTTCATCCTCAACCATTGTTCCTGCGTTGAAATCAATCCATGTGGGTTTGTTCTTTGCCAAAGCGGAGTTTGTGGAAATCTTAACGGTCGGAACGAATGTACCGAAAGGAGTCCCGCGCCCTGTAGTGAACAAGACGAGATGGCAGCCGGCGGCAGCGAGTGCAGTAGCGGCTACAAGGTCATTACCAGGTGCGGAGAGAAGGTTGAGTCCTTTAGTGGATAGTCGTTCTCCGTAAGGAAGTACACCAGAAACAGGTGCTTTCCCGCATTTTTGTGTGCATCCGAGTGCTTTTTCCTCCAATGTAGATATACCTCCTGCTTTGTTTCCCGGTGAAGGATTTTCGCCGACAGGTTCTCCGTGTGATAGGAAATATTCTTTGAAATCGTTGATGAGTTTGACGGTTTGATTGAATAACTCAACTGTTTTGCAGCGATTCATAAGTATAGTTTCTGCGCCAAACATTTCAGGGACTTCTGTCAGGACAGTGGTTGCCCTTTGCTCGATTAAGAAATCGGAGAGCATTCCTAAAAGAGGATTGGCGGTTATGCCAGAAAAACCATCAGAACCACCGCATTTGAGTCCTACACGGAGTTCTTCAAGGGGAATGTCTTCTCGATGGTCTGCCGATGCTTTTTTGTATAACTCTCGAAGGATAGGCATACAATAGTCAACTTCGTTGCCTTGAATCTTTTGTGCAACAACGAATTGTACCCTGTCGTGGTCGTAATCTCCGCAAAACTCTTGGAATATGTCGGGTTGGTTGTTTTCACAGCCCAATCCGACGACCAAAACTGCACCTGCGTTAGGGTGTAGTACCATATTCCTCAATATCTTTTTTGTGTTTTCGTGGTCATCTCCCAGTTGCGAGCAACCATAGTTATGCGGGAAAGCCACAATGGCGTCCACTCCTTCTGTATTGGTTTCCGCTCTTAATCGTTCAGCCAGTTGCGAAACTATACCATTAACACAGCCGACGGTAGGGATAATCCATACCTCGTTGCGGATTCCGACTTGATGATTCTTCCGCCGATAGCCCTTGAATGTTAATTTTTGGTTAGGTGCGTTGTGCTGTTCAATAGGCACGGGGTGATATTCGTAGTTAAGCAGTCCTGCGAGGTTTGTTTTGATATTATGCTCGTTGACCCAATCGCCGATATGCAGAGGACAAGAGGTGTGTCCTATGGGGTATCCATATTTGATTACATTTTCTCCTTCGGCGAAATCCTTGAGTGCAATCTTGTGTCCTGCAGGTATATCTTGACGGATAGAAACTTTGATTCCATCGATTGAAACTACTGTACCTGCTGTTTGGGGAACGATAGCCACAGCCACATTGTCGGCAGGATTGATGCGAAAAACAGGTGTCATAAAAGAAAGTAAAAGAAAGGGAGGGACGCATCCCTCCCAAACACATAAATAAGTTTACAAAATAGATTTAACCGTTTCGAGCATACCTTTCTCCTGAATATCACGAAGGAATTGCTCAACCATAGCCGTTAAGCCAGGTATTTGATTAAGGTCGCCATGCTCGGTCCAAATCAGATCTTTTGCAGCAAGTACACCTTCTGCTATCTTATGATAGTCTGCAGTAGCCCATAAGTTTTTCAGCAGTTCCATAATTTGTGGGTCGTCGTTAGGCTGAATAGGTGCGCCATCGGCTCTTACGCCGCCTTTGTAGTAGGTGATGATAGCGGCAAGACCCAAAACGAGTCCCTTTGGCAACTCACCTTTGCGTTGCAGGTAAGTTTTCAGTCCGGGAAGGTCGCGAGTTTGGAACTTCGGGAAAGAATTGAGCATAATGGATGTAACTTGATGGTCTACATACGGATTGTTGAATCGTTCCAATACATCTGTCGCAAATTGCTTTAACTCGTCCATAGGCAAGTTAAGTGTCTGCATAAGTTCGTCGAACTGTACTTTGTGGATGTATTGACCAATGATGGGATGGTTGCACGCATCACGGACAATATCTACTCCAGACAGATAAGCGACAGGCGATAAAACGGTGTGCGGACCATTCAGTAAAGTGACTTTGCGCTCGTGGTAAGGTGCTTCTGATTTGACAAAGAGTACGTTTAAGCCTGCTTTGTTGGCAGGGAACTCTTCTGCCAACTGTTCAAGAGACAAGTTCTCTGCTGCCTCAATAACCCAAAGGTGGAATATCTCTGCCTGTACAACCAAGTTGTCCTCGTAGCATATTTTCTCTTGAATCTGTTTAATCTCCTTGCGTGGGAAGCCTGGAACGATACGGTCAACCAAAGTGGCGCAAACATAGTTATAGTCCGTGAACCATTTCTTAAAGGCTGCGTAGTCGGCACCAAAATCATCTTTCCATAGTTCGATGTACTTATAAATACAATCTTTAAGGTGATGCCCGTTTAAGAATATTAACTCGCAGGGCATAATGATAAGACCCTTATCAGGTGCTCCTTTGAAAGTCTTAAAACGACGATAGAGCAGTTGGGTTAACTTACCGGGATAAGAAGAAGCAGGTGCATCAGTAAACTTACATGCAGGGTCAAAAGCAATACCTGCTTCCGTAGTGTTAGAGATGACGAAACGAATTTCTGGCTGGTCTGCCAATGCCATAAAAGCCGCATTCTGCGAATAGGGATTAAGGGCTCGTGAAATAGAGTCAATACGGGTTAATGAGTTGACTGCTTCGCCGTTGAGGCGACCTTGCAGGTTGACATGGTACATACAATCTTGACCATTGAGCCATTCTACCATTCCTTTGTCAATAGGTTGAACGACTACTACACTGGCATTGAAATCGGTGCGTTGGTTGGTGTTATAAATAATCCAATCAACAAATGCTCGCAAGAAATTACCCTCGCCAAATTGGATAATACGCTCAGGAGCAACGCTCTTGGGCGCAGTAAGTTTGTTTAACGCTTTCATGTTATTAATTTTAATTACAAAACTCGTGTTTTTTTGTCCTAAAGCGGATTGTTGCAAAAATACGACATTCTATGGTAGTTTGCAATCATAAACTGACATTTTTTGTAGAAATATTTAATAGGTGTACTCTAATATTCCGTCTAAATAGTCTAATAGGAGTTGATTTTGAATAGTTTTCTTGCTAACTATTCCAAGTCTGCATAATTAATGGTATCTTTGCAGGCGTATGAAAATAGTATTTGCAACCAATAATAGTCATAAGTTGGAAGAAGTCAGAGAAATTTTCTCTGGAAAAGCAGAAGTGTTGAGTTTGGCGGACATTGCTTGTTTTGAAGAAATAGAGGAAACTTCGCCTACAATAGAGGGTAATTCTCGTCAGAAAGCACGCTATGTTTATGAGCATTATGGAGTAGATTGTTTTTCAGATGATACGGGATTGGAAGTGGAGGCTTTGAATGGTGCTCCAGGTGTTTATTCGGCACGCTATGCAGGTTATCCGGTTGACTCTGCTCGCAATTGTGCCAAGTTGTTGCAAGAGTTATCGGGTTGTACAAACAGACATGCTCGTTTTCGGACGGTTATTACGCTTATTTTGCAGGGTGAAGAACATCAATTCGAAGGAATTGTCGAGGGAACCATAGGCAATGAAGAACGAGGTGAACACGGATTTGGATACGATGCATTGTTCATACCCGATGGTTTCACCGAGACTTTTGCCCAAATCGGCGAGAAAGAAAAGAATAAAATAAGTCATCGCAGCAAAGCACTTGCTGCATTATGGGAATATATCAATCAAAATCATCTATGAGACGCTATTTGTTAATCGTGCTGTTGTCCATAAGTCCGTTCCTGTGGTCTCAAACAGAGATGCATGGGTGGAACATTCACTATGCGTACAACAATGTGACCTCTGTTGAGCAGAACGAGCAACGGGTATATGCTTTGAGCGATGGTGCGCTGTATTATCTCGACAAAGAAACGGAGGAGATAGAGCGTTGCGATAAACTGAAAGGGTTGAGTGATATTGGTATCGTGCAGATGCGCTATTCAAACGACATACACGGACTGCTGCTGTTGTATACCAACGGGAATATCGATATCCTTTATGACGATGACACGGTTTACAATATCCCCGATCTGTATAATGCCCAGATAACACTGAGCAAGCAGGCGAACTCTATTTGTTTGTATAAAGACCGGGCATATATATCAATGGACTTCGGTATCATGGTCCTCAATCTTCGTCGCCGAGAGATACAAGATACCTACTATATCGGTGCTAACGCCGCTAAAATTGCTGTTCAATCAATATGTATTGTCAACGACTCTATCTATGCGGCTTCAAACGATTCTATCTATGCTGCAAGTCTGCAAGATAATTTGGTGGATTATGCTCATTGGAACACATTGAAGGGTATCCCGAATCGGAATATCCAACAAGTCGCCGTGTTCAATAACCAGTTATGCTTGTTGCGGGATAGCACTTTGTATCTCCGTTACGAGAACAAGTGGACGCCCTATGCCGCTGTGGAGAAAATCCGTCGGATTAAAACTACGGACGACTGCCTGTACGCTCTCACCACCAATCTCACTTATGCCATCGATACAGCCCTTGCGGCAACCCCAATCTATGTCTTTGTCAACGCTGCGGATATGTCGTACGATGCATTCAATAGAACTTATTGGTTCGCGTATTACGAATCAGGCATAGGCAAGTACGACACTCGCAACAATGCCACTAACCAATATATTCCGGAAGGTCCTATCAGTAATACCATATACCGTATTCGTGTTAAGGAGGGTAGAGTATATGTCGTATCGGGAGGCTATTTCGCAGTGCTGTATGGGCGTGACGGTCATGCTGCCGTCTATGATAATGGCACTTGGATAAACTTCCCGCAATCATACTTTATGGAGCATATCGGGTACTATACACAGGACTTCACGGATATGATTTGTCTTAACGGCGACCCGACTCACTTCTTCATTGCGGCCTTTGGCGGAGGCGGAGTAATCGAGTTCCGCAACAATGAGTTTTATAAACTCTACAATGTTGATAACAGCCCTCTTTCCTCGCGCGTAGAGAACGAACCTCATCTTTATACTTGGGTCGATGCCTTTGCCGTCGACGACAATAACAATCTGTGGATGTATAACTCCTCTGCCGATGGCGTGAAGATACTCTCTCCTAATGGACAGTGGCATACCATAGGGAATGTTGCGACCAACAAACTGAACCGTTGTAAGGACATCCTCATATCAAATCAAAATCCCAATGTAAAGTTTATCACCAATGCTCGGGCAGGAACAGGTATCGGTATCTTCAACGACAATGCTACCTATGATAACAATAACGATGACAAAGCCGCATTCTATACTTCTTTCATCGACCAGGATAACAACACAATCACTCCCGAGTTCATCTATTCTATTGCTCAAGATAAGTCTGGCGCACTTTGGGTCGGCACCAATGCAGGTATCATTAAGTTCGACAATCCCGAGACACTCTTTTCCTCAAACGCCTGCTCTCGGATAAAAATTCGTAGAAATGACGGTACCAATTTAGCCGACTATCTGCTGAATGATGAAAGTATTAATGCCATTGCCGTTGATGGGGCGAATCGGAAATGGATAGGTACAGGGTCCTCTGGGCTGTATTTGATGTCCGAAGACGGTAAGGAAACCATCGAACATTTCACCGCCGAAAATTCTCCGTTGCTCTCGAACAATATCACCGCCATTGCCACCAACGACGATAATGGCGAAGTGTTTATAGGCACAAGCGCAGGACTGCTCTCCTATCAAGGCGACGCTGCCAAAGGCCGTGAGAACCTAACAGAGGCCTACGCTTACCCGAATCCGGTCCGACAAGGGTTCGAAGGCGTTATAACGATTGCAAAACTATCCGACAACTCCGTAGTGAAGATAACCGACACCGCCGGCAATCTGATTTGTTCTACCCTGTCAAATGGAGGTATTGCCATCTGGGACGGCTTGGATGCCTATGGCAAGCGCGTACGAAGCGGCATCTATTATGCACACTGCAACAATGCCGATGGAAATGAATATGCCTTGGTCAAGATTCTTGTCATGAACTGACAACGGTAGAACCCGCTTCAGAATCGTATCTGCTGCAGAAACTCTTCCCGTCGTGTCGGCTCGCTGAATACACCCGAATACTGCATCGTGGTGGTGATTGCACCTGTCTTCTGTACACCTCTCATTTGCATACAAAGGTGACGGGCCTCTACCACTACCATTGCCCCGCTTGGGTGCAAGGCTTCGTTGATACTGTCCAATATCTCCCGTGTCATACGCTCCTGCACTTGCAATCGGCGGGCATAGACATCCACCACACGGGCCAACTTACTCAATCCCGTAATGGTTCCATCGGGGATATATGCAATATGTACTTTCCCGAAGAACGGCAGCAAGTGGTGTTCGCACAGAGAGTAAAACTCAATATCTTTCACAAAAACCATCTGTTGCGAGGCCTCGTGAAAAAGTGCAGAACGCAATATCGCCACTGCATCTTCCGAATAACCTTTGCACAAGAACTGATATGCCTCCCCTACGCGCTGCGGAGTCTTCAATAAACCCTCTCGTTCAGGGTCCTCTCCTAATTGTTCCAACAACCGCCGTGTAGTGTCTGCTATAGTATCTGTCAACTCCGCAGAGGGAGTAAAAGACTGCATGTCCATATTTCTTCCCTATTGTATGACTTGTATTTTATCGCGTACAATATATGTCTCCGCTTGCAGTTGCGGCAATACGCGTACCACCTCTTCCATTAATGCCTGTGCCTCTTCCATCGTCCTGCAATCACCTAACCTCACCTTAAAGAAAGGAGGATTATAAAGTACATAAATGCTCGTTTCCATCGACGATTCTTTCACCAACTTCTCCATTTTGTATGCCTCTGCTTTTGCCGTCTTCTGACGGTTGCTCGAGAACACCTGTACACGATAACCTTGTATAGTCACCTGCTCACGATGAATATCATTGATTTTGTCCAATAGCACTCTGTCAATGGCAGGGTCTGAAATAACCACTACATCCTCCTCCATATCTGCAAAGATTTTCGCACGCTCTACGGCAGTCGAGTCTGCAAGGTTATTGGCAGTGCAAACAAAAATACCTGTCTGCACCATAAACAAGCATAGTATCAATCGTTTCATATCCAATGCGGTTTTAGTAACGGAACGAACTGCCACCCACAAACTCACGCAACAACGAGGTGGGAGGTATCTCTTTCTCTGGAATACTTACGAAATACTGTAGGAACTTCAAAAGACGGTGCGCCTCTGTATATTCCTCACAATGTTTGGGTACCTCCGCCAAAATAGGCTCCGCATGACGCTTCAACACCGCTAACTCAAACAACAAGGCCGAATTGAACATCGCATCGGCATTCTCCTGATAAGGGTATATCCACTTCTCTTCTCCTCTCTTCACACTGTTGCAACGGGCAATAGTCTCTTGGGCAGAATAATTGCGGTAACGGTAATCTCGAATAATACGCCGTAACAAGCGGGTATCGGTCGTAGGGATCCAATTGTGGTTGTCCAAATTGATGGTAGTCAATGCCGATACATAAATCTTAAAAGTTGCCTCCTCCGGTATGTTCGGCACCAATGCAGGATTAAGCGCATGTATTCCCTCCAAGATAACCACATTGTCTTTCTCCATCTTCAACTTATTACCCATATAATGACGCTTACCGTCCTCAAAGTTGAATGTAGGCAGACTGATTTCTTTCCCTTGCAGCAGATCATACAACTGGCTGCGGAACAATTCCAAGTCTAAGGCACGGATATCCTCAAAGTCCCACTCACCGTTTTCATCGCGAGGAGTGTCCTCTCTGTTGACGAAGTAATTGTCCATACTAATCACAACAGGAGTAATCCCGTTCAAACGCAGTTGTATCGTCAATCGCTTCGAGAATGTCGTCTTACCCGACGAACTTGGTCCCGAAATCAGAATAAACTTCGGACGCCCTCCCTTCCTGTTGGCAATCATATCGGCAATCTGCGACACCTTCTTCTCATGCAGTGCCTCCGACAATTTAATCATGTCAAAAGCCTCGTGATTCTTGCAGGCAATGTTGAAGTCTGCCACATTGTTGATATGCATCAACTTGTTCCAACCGATATATTCGTTGAATATGCCAAAGGTCTTTTCTTGAGGGATATTCTCTTCCAATCGCACAGGCTCTTCACGATTGGGAATACGGAGCAACATCCCGTCAAAATAAGGCTCCAAATCAAACAGGAATATGCATCCCGTACTCGGCATTAACACACCGCTGTAGTAGTCAATATAATCGCCTATGCGGAAATAACGGGTGTAAGGCTCGCCAAATGTCTCGAACAGATTCGATTCTCCGTCCGTATGTTCATGAAACATCTCAATCACCTCCTGAGTCCGACGCTCCTCCGAGAGGATCGGACGGTCTTCCGCTATAATCTGCTGCATACGCTCACGGACCGCCGCCACCATCTGCTTGTCAAACACAGGGTGCGACTCATCCTCCTTGCGCCATTGTATCGTGCAGTAATAACCCTTCGAGATAGGATGCTCTATACGCAAATCTGCACGGGGGTACAACTCATGAATGGCACAACTCAACACCATACTCAGTGTCCGCACATAACACCGCATTCCGCTCGGAGAACCTACATCCAAAAACTCTATGTCTTTCGGACGATAAAGGGTAAAATTCAAATCTTCTACCTTGTAGTTCACACGGGCAGCCGCCAACCGATAGGGTAGATGAAGACCCAATATCTTATATACTTCCCCTACGGAACAACCGCGAGGAACAGAATGGTACTGCTGCGTATTCTTGCAGAAGATAGTGATGTCGTTTTGCATAGCGGTGAAATTTTTATGCCTGCAAAGATAATGTTTATTTTTCTTTCCTGCAATATGCCTTTCATTGCGGCACTCCAACAATACGCTGCGCCTTTCCCGTACTCTGTCGTCCGCTGAAAAATCGCTCGCACCAAAGAACACCTCTGCCAACCCTCAAGGACAATCTCTCTATGTTCTTCATTTCATCTTTTGGTCGTTCTTGGGTGATTCTTGGGTGATTGTTGGGTGATTCTTGGGTGATTATCGAATCGACAACAATACAATACCGTCAGCCAACCGACTCGGAATAACATTTTTCAACTCCCGTCCTTCTCCCGAAATGGTCAGAATATCAGTTCTCTTTCCTGTCAATAATCACCCTCAATCGGGCAATAGCAATGCTTTCGCCGACCCGTCCGTCTGTTTTTCTCTGTCAATACGGCAATTTATATTTGTACAACTACAAAAAATACACTATCTTTGCCGCAATAAATATCATTTCACAACAAAAATGAAAACTATATTTGTAACTGGAGGGGCCGGATTTATTGGCTCGCATGTTGTTCGGCGCTTGCTCAAACGCTACCCCGACTACCAAATCGTCAATATCGATGTACTCACTTACGCAGGGAACCTCGAGAACCTCAAAGACATAGATAACAATCCCAATTATATCTTCGAAAAGGCTGATATTGCCGATGAAAAGGCAATAAATGACCTGTTTGCACGCTACAATCCCGAAGGAGTGATACACCTCGCTGCCGAGAGTCATGTCGACCGAAGCATCTCCGACCCCTTCGCTTTCGTTCGCACAAATGTGTTCGGCACTTGCAACCTCCTTCTGGCAGCAAAGAACAACTGGAACGGAAACTACGAAGGAAAACGCTTCTACCATATCTCAACCGATGAAGTGTACGGAGCATTAAACAAAGACGACGAACGGTTTACCGAGCATACCCGTTACCAGCCCCATTCTCCCTACTCGTCATCTAAAGCCTCGTCCGACCATTTCGTAAGAGCATTTCACGACACCTACCGCTTACCGGTTGTCATATCAAACTGCTCGAACAACTATGGCTCGCACCAATTTCCAGAAAAACTCATACCGCTGTCTATCAACAATATAAAGCACAATCGCCCTATCCCTATCTATGGTACAGGCGAAAATGTACGCGATTGGCTCTTTGTAGAAGACCACGCTGCTGCTATCGACTTGATTTTCCATAAAGGAAAAGACGGCGAAACCTATAATATCGGTGGAAACAACGAATGGACGAACATCGCTCTTATTCGGCAACTCTGTAAAATCATGGACGACAAGTTAGGTCGCCCGCAAGGAACGTCCGAAAAACTCATAACCTTCGTAACAGATAGAGCCGGACACGACCTACGCTACGCTATCAACTCAAGCAAACTCCAAAAAGAGTTGGGTTGGACTCCAAGCGTATCTTTTGAAGACGGACTCCTTAAAACCGTAGAGTGGTATTTGGCAAACGAGGAATGGTTGAACCATGTTACATCGGGCGACTACCAGTCTTACTACACCCGTATGTATGGCGGAAACAAAAGATAGACGACCGGCGGAAGAAATATATGGAAGAAGTTGTAGAAAGTTACGACAAGGATGACCTGCGCTCGGCAGTCGAAACACTGCGCAATGGAGGGGTCATCCTCTATCCTACCGACACAATATGGGGTATAGGCTGCGATGCAACCAACGCCGATGCGGTAAAGCGAATCTATTCTATCAAGCAGCGCGAAGACTCCAAAGCAATGCTCTGCCTCTTGGATGCACCCGGCAAGTTGCAAGGATATGTCGAAGATATACCCTCCATAGCCTGGGATCTGATAGACTATGCTACTCGCCCGCTCACACTAATCTACCCGCACGGGCGTAACATCGCGCATAATCTGTTGGCGGAAGACGGTAGCATCGGTATCCGTATAACCAACGAAAAGTTCTCGAAAAAACTCTGTGAAATGTTGCACGCACCATTGGTGTCCACATCAGCCAACATCAGCGGAGAACCCTCTGCCCGTACTTTCAGCCAGATAAGCCCTGCCATCATTCAGGCTGTGGACTATGTCGTACGCTACCGCCGCAACGATAAAAGCGAATCATCGCCTTCCTCGGTCATCAAAATTGGCGAAGGAAATCTTTTCCATATCATTCGCCCATAAATGGAGCAATGCATTGTTGAAATGACTTTCTCAAAAATAGCATATCGAAAACAACAACTCAAATATGTATTGGTTGATTGGATATCCGCCGAGTGCATCTGGCTGTTGTTTCTCTTGTTCCGTTGGGTGGTATGCGATGGCCGTATCTTCGCTTTCGGTACGGTGTTGGTTCCGGCATTCAACTTCTATCGACCTCTGATTCTCTTCCCTCTCGGAAGCCTTTGTGTGTACTATCTCTCAGGTTTCTATCTCCGACCGCAACCCCAGCACAAACGCATCTCGCAACTGGTGAACAGCACTTTCGTATGCGCGCTCATCATCAGTGTATTCTCTTTCTTTATTATCATCATCGACGATAAAATCAACGATTATACCGACTACTACATATCCCTCCTCGTACTGTTTCTAATCCAGTTCACAGTATCGCTCCTATTCCGTCTTTGCGTCGTACTGACCGACAAATACCATTGGAATAAGGGCAAAAACTATGAAAAGACACTCATCATAGGCGAGGAAGAACCGTCACGCATCGTCGCACAAAAATTGCACAACAGAGAGCAGTTGCTGTTCCTTAATTTGCACGATGTGGATTCGCTGCCTCAAAAAGTGACGTCCGAACAAATCGAAAGGGTGATAATAGCCGTCGACAGCGATACCTCCAAAGAGGCGCTTTATCAACTGATAAATAAAATATACCCTCTGCAAGTGGCGATTAGTTTTGCTCCGAGTGCCTACGATATCTTGGTCGGTGCGGCCAATGTGGAGGATTTGGAGGAAACCCCATTAGTAACGCTGACCGACCTTTCTATGAGCGATTGGCAGATATGTGTCAAACGGGTCTCCGACATAGTTGTTTCGCTACTCTGCCTTGTCTTGTTCTCTCCTGTCTATTTGTGTCTTGCTGTCTTGATTAAGTTGAGTTCGCCAGGTCCTGTAATCTACAAGCAGGAACGCATCGGACTCTATGGTCGCCCGTTCTATATCTGGAAATTCCGCACAATGAAGAACAACGCCGAACAAGACCAACCGCAATTAGCCTCGCCCAACGATGCACGCATCACACCATTAGGGCATTGGCTGCGAAAATACCGATTGGATGAATTGCCGCAGTTCTGGAATGTATTACGAGGAGATATGTCTTTGGTAGGACCACGCCCCGAACGCGCTTACTACATCAAACAGATTATGCAGCAGGCTCCTTACTATTGCCTGCTCTACAAAATCCGTCCAGGTCTAACCTCTTGGGGACCAATCCGCGTCGGATATACCGACACTATCGAAAAAATGATACAACGCCTCAACTACGATATGGCATACATGGAGAATATGTCTTTGTTGTTGGATATAAAGATATTGTTTTATACTATTCGAGTCATTGTAGATGGCAAAGGACAATAAAATATACGACAACCTAATACATTGGCGCGAAGACCATATACAGGAGCGGCATTTTATCTTGCTGCTCAGTTTCTTTGTGGGTTTCTTTGCCTCGGTCGCTGCATTCATACTGAAATCACTAATCCACCTCTTCCAATACCTCATCGAGAGCAATATCATCGCTACAGGACAAACATTCTGGTATATAATCTGCCCTACTATAGGTATCGCACTTTCCGCTCTCTTCGTCAAATATATCGTACGCGACGATATTTCACACGGTATCACAAAAATACTCTACGCTATATCCCAGCGTAAATCGATCATCAAACCCCACAATATGTGGAGTAGTATAGTCGGCAGTTCTGTAACAATCGGATTCGGCGGTTCCGTAGGAGCAGAGGCACCTATCGTTCTTACTGGCGCAGCCATTGGTTCTAACTTGGCTAAATTCTTCCGCCTCGACCAAAAAACCATGATGCTGATGATAGCCTGTGGCGCAGCAGGGGCCATCGGAGGTATCTTCAAAGCACCTATAGCCGGCTTGGTATTTACATTGGAGGTACTAATGATCGACCTCACTATGGCATCCGTATCTCCACTAATCATCGCCAGTACTACCGCAACGGCATTTACATACTTGTTCTCTGGAATGGAGCCGATGTTTCCTCTCACAAACATTGAACCTTTCGCCATCGAACGAATCCCCTTCTTCCTTTTGTTAGGTGTTGTTTGTGGAATGGTCTCACTCTATTTCACGCGAGGAATGAACTACCTCGAAAGTGCATTCAAGAAAATTCATCAGACCTATCTTAAAGTCATCATCGGCGGTTGTACTTTGGGCATTATGGTGTTCCTCTTTCCTCCTCTCTATGGCGAAGGATACGACACGATAACAGAACTGATCAACGGCTCACCTTTGGAAACTCTTCAACAGAGTCCTCTGCAAGGATTGGGGAAATACCAATGGGGCTTGCTCTGTTATTTCGTACTCATCATTATATTCAAAATTGTAGCCTCTGTAGCAACAAATGGCGGCGGCGGTGTAGGAGGTATCTTCGCACCTTCCCTTTTCATCGGTAGTATCACGGGCTTTGCAATGGCACACCTGCTCAATCTGTTGGGTATGCATGTCTCCGAAGCCAATTTCGCATTGGCTGGAATGGCGGGCTTAATGTCAGGAGTCATGCACGCACCTCTGACTGGCATATTCCTTATTGCCGAACTCACAGGAGGATACCATCTGCTTATGCCCCTCATGATAGTTTCCGTCTTGTCCTATCTTACGATTATGCTGTTCGAACCGCATTCTCTCTATGCCATGCGTCTGGCGCAGAAAGGAGAACTGCTTACCCACAACAAAGACCGTTCCGTCCTCACTCTGCTCAAGATGGATGTAGTGTTGGAAACTGACTTTACCACGCTCCCGCCCGATATGACACTCGGAGGATTGGTCAAGATAATCTCAAAGAGCAACAGAAACACCTTCCCCGTTATTGATTCCGATGGCAAACTCTTGGGTGTCCTGCTGCTCGACGAGGTGCGCAATATCATGTTCCAACCACGCCTCTACAACCGGTTTACGGTGGGGCAACTCATGACCTCCCCGCCTGCCGTCTTGGAGTATGGGCTGCCAATGGAAAAAGTAATGGAAATCTTCGAGGATACGGGCAGTTGGAACTTACCGGTCGTAGATGCAGAGAAGCATTATATGGGCTTCGTCAGTAAGTCCAAGATATTCGAATCTTACAGGCATGTACTCGTGCATTTCTCCGATGAATAATTGTGCCTTGTAGCCTGCCGACCGCACAAGTCGTTGCGCGGTCCTGATAAAAACAAGGTCTTTCCCGCCGCCAATACGCCGCCATTGTACGCCGATAACCTTCTGCCAACCCCACTGTACATCTGTCCTGCACCACACAATACACTGTGTTGCATAAGAATTTTGGTTATGCCACCTTTTTTATTTACCTTTGCAAACAATTTTTATGGTACTTTGATATGGAAACAAAAAGAATTACAATCATCGATTTTGTAGAGCGTTACACTCGCCAGTTCTCCGAGCATACATTCCTCCGCGAGAAAGTTGATGGCAAGTGGACGGAAACGACTTTTGCACAGACGCGCCAAGAAGCATATCGCATAGGTGCAGGATTCATGGCATTAGGCCTGCAGAAAGGTGAACGCGTCGCATTGCTTTCAGAAGGACGAAACATGTGGGTCATCGGCGAACTCGGCATCTTGTATGCAGGTGGCGTCAATGTCCCCTTAAGCATAAAATTGGAAGAAAGCAACGACCTCTTGTTCCGACTCCAACATTCCGACGCCAAATATATTATGGTCTCTGCAAGTCAGTTGCCCAAAATCCGTCGCATCGTCAGCGAACTCCCACAGATAGAACGAATCATCGTACTCGACTCTGTCGAACTGCAAGATAAGGAAATCACACTTCACACCTTGCAAGAGATGGGCGACGCTTTCCTCAGGGAGAACAACGAACAATTCAAACAACGCTATCAGAGCGTGCAACCCGACGACTATGCCAACATAAGTTATACCTCGGGTACTACGGCAGACCCTAAAGGTATCCTGCTTACCCACCGCAACTACACCGCCAATGTGGAGCAGGCACACTCAGTCATTGGCATTGATGTCGACGATGTCATGCTCATCATCCTTCCTCTCGACCACTGTTTCGCTCATGTAGCCGGATTCTACACCATGATGTCCTACGGAGGCAGCATCGCTACTGTTCCCATCGGCAAAACGGCTCTCGCAACACTCAAGAACATCCCCGTTGCAATACAGGAAGTCAAACCTATGGTGATGCTTTCCGTACCCGCACTGGCGCGTAACTTCAGAAAGAACATCGAATCAGGCATCCAGCGCAAAGGAAAAAAGGTGGAGAAACTCTACAACTACGCACTGAATATGGCCATCTCCTATAACAAGGAGTACTACAATAGAGGCGGACTCGCTCAACTCTGGAAACGACCGTTCTTAGCACTCTTCGACAAGTTGATTTTCAAACCCGTGCGTCAAGGATTGGGTGGCAGAATGAAGTTCTTTGTCGGAGGAGGCGCATTGCTCGATATTGAACTCCAACGCTATTTCAATGCCATAGGTATTCCTATGTTTCAAGGCTACGGACTCTCTGAGGCTACGCCTATTATATGCGCCAACTCACCTGGACACTGCATCTTCGGCTCGTCAGGCCGTGTAGTCAAACCGATGGATATCAAAATCTGTGATACAGAGGGGAAACAAGTCTCTGCAGGAGAGAAAGGCGAAATCGTCATTCGGGGCGAGAATGTCATGGCTGGATATTGGAAGAACCCTAAAGCCACCGAAGAAACCATTGTCGATGGGTGGTTGCACACGGGCGACATGGGCTACATAACCGCGGAACACCCCGATTATCTCTGGGTCACAGGACGGTTCAAGTCCCTGCTTATCTCCTCCGATGGCGAAAAATACAGCCCCGAAGGCTTCGAGGACTCCCTCACCGACGGCTCCAAGTACATTGAGCAAGTCGTGCTGCACAACAATCAGGACCCCTACACCATCGTGCTAATCGTTCCCAATAAGGACGCCCTTAAAACCTATGCTCAAGAAGCAGGAACCGACCCTGCAACCCAAGAGGGTAAGCGTCTGATGCTGCAGAAAATACAAGACGAGGTCGATGCCTACAAGCACGGAGGTATCCACCAGGGAATGTTCCCCGAGCGATGGCTGCCTGCTGCAATAGCCGTACTGCCCGAACCGTTCACCGAGCAGAACCATCTCGTCAACAGTACAATGAAAATCGTGCGCGGTAAGGTCGAACTCTTCTATCAAGACCGTATCGAATACGCTTACACTCCCGAAGGAAAGAACCTTTTCAACGAGAAAAATATCGCTTCCATCGGGTAAAATTCCGCAAAGCAACAAGCAAAAAGGGTAGTCGGTTCCTCTCTCGTATGAACAACCGACTGCCCTCTTTCTTTTTCCCTCTTTCCTGCTTGCAGTCTGCCCTCCGCCAAGCCCTATATTTACTATATGTTCCAAAGGATTTATATACGATTTATATAGGACGCATATAGGACGAATATAGGATGAATATAGGAAGAACATACAAAAAACCTCCAAATATGCACCGCTCAAAATGCCTGTTCCATACCGCGCATATTAATTGTTAATTATTAATTGTTAATTGAATATATCCCCCA